>JBNJCW010000066.1:0-10281 GCA_051744345.1 Actinomycetota bacterium | reverse complement strand
AGAAACATCCGCCCAATTAATTTACCTGGTTGATAAATTCAGCTCTAAAAACCTGGGGGGCATGCTCATAAGCGGAGGCTTTACCCAGGAGGGCATACTAGTTGTGGACAATGTCCTGGAGGGCATAAAGAAAATAAAGGAAGAAAAGCCCCACCTGAAAATTCTGGTGCATGCCGGTTTTGTGGACAGCCCAACCGCACAGGCTTTAAAAAACAGCGGGGTTGACGGGGTTCTTACCAACCTTATAGCAAGCAGGGAGGCAATATCAAAAATATACAACCTAAAAAACCGCCAGCCCAGACACTTCTACAAAACCATTGATACTTTAAAAAACCACGGCCTTAAAGTTTCACCCCATATCATCCTGGGGATAGATGCCGGCAGGATGGACAGGGAGTTTGGGGCGGTAAAAAAAGCAATAAGCCTGGGGGCCGATTCACTTGTTTTTGTGGTTATGAAAAAAATACCAAAGGCATCCTTTGACCCTCCCTCGGTTGATGATAAAAAAATTATAGAGCTTGTGAGCTATGCCAGAGAGCTTGCCCCCAGCCTTCCCCTCTGCTTTGGCTGCGCAAAGCCTCCCGGAAAAAAAACAGAAGGGCTTGAAAAATCACTTATTGGGGTGGGAATTGACTCCATCGGCTTTCCTTCGGAAAAGACCATAGAATATGCAAAAGAGAATAAAATTGCCTTCGTTTTCAGAGAAAAATGCTGTGCAGTCTTATAAGTGGAGAAGTTTCTTCGGCAGCATAAGTGCCTGCAGGCCCGGATACCAAACCCCCTGAGATTACCTGCCCCATAATGGTTAAAACAGCCTTATGCTTTCTGCCGGCCGTAATCATATTTTCTTATTGAACATAAGATATTTTATTGTTATCATTTACAATATTATAAACAGGAAAAATTGCATTAACCAAAAAAATGGTAGTGGTTAAAAACATCATCAACCAGATTAAGCAGTCTGAACAAGAATCTGCTCAGATTATTTCCGAAGCAAAAAGCAAATCCTCTGAAATTGTAGAAGAAGCCTACCGCCAGAGCAAAGAAACCCAGAGGCAGGCTGAACAGGAAGCCAAGGAGCTGGTCAAAAGGTCTGTGGAAAAAGCCAGGGCGGATGCAGCTTCCCAGATCAAAAAGATTGACCAGGAGTCAAAAAAGAAACTTGACAGTACCAGGGAAGAGGCTTTAAGCAAACAGGAAAAAACAATTGGTTTGATAATTAAAAGGATTTTTAATTAATGGGTGTAGCAAGGCTCAAAAAGCTGCTGATTGTTTCACACAAATCTGAAGAGGAAGCTGTGCTCAACAAGCTCAAAGACGCCTCCCTGGTTGAGCTTAAGCCATACACCGAAAAAATTGAGCCCCGGCAGGCCTATGCCCCTACCAGTGAAGAATACACCGGCAGGATTAAAAGGGTGCTGGATGTATTTGAGAAATACAAGGAGAAAAAAAAGCCGGGAGAAAAATCAGGAAAGCTGGCGCTCAAAAGAGGGGAATATGAAGAAATCCTTGCCTCCCATAACTTTGAACAGATCCTGGATGATTTAAGGAGCACCGAAGAAGAGCTAAACATAATAGATTCAGAAATAAAAAACATGTGCCAGCAGCTGGATACACTCTCCAGCTGGCAGACTTACGGAGACAGGCTCCAGGATTTGGGAAATTTTTCCCTTTATTCCATCAGGCTGATTAAAATAAAGTGCAGGCCAAAAGAATTTGAACAGCGGCTTCAGGAAATGGAAGCCAGAAACATCTCCGTCCAGAACCTCGGCTGCAGAAGGGATGAAGCCACCCTTATAATTGCCTATCATCAGGCAAATAAAAAGGAGGCAGAGGAATACCTCTCGGAGCTGGACTTTGAAGAGGTAGAAATTTCCGGCTATAAGGGCACCGTGGCAGAGAACACAGAAAGGCTTACCAAATCCATTGGGATGCATAGAAACCGCAGGGAAAAACTTATCGCCTCCATACAGAAATCAAGGAAGAAATATGAAACGCCTTTGACTGTTTACCTTAATTACCTGGAAAACAACCAGGATGTGGAAGCAGCCATAAACTTCGGTTATTCCACAGATACGGTAGCTTTCTATACCGCCTGGGTGGATGAGGAAAAAAAGGGGAAGGTTTATGAAATAATAAAGCATTTTACTGCCACCAGGGTAATGGACATAGAGCCCGAGGAGGGCGAGGTAATACCCACCGCCTTAAAAAACAAGCCTCTGTTTAGGCCGTTTGAGATTATAGTCAACCTCTATGGGGTGCCCCGTTACTTTGAGGTAGACCCCACTCCCCTGGTATCCATATTTTTTGCCCTGTTTTTCGGGCTCTGCCTGACCGATGCCGGCTACGGCATCATACTGGTAATCCTGACTCTTGTGTTTTCTTTCAAAATGAAACAGGCCAAAAATTTCTTAATGCTTCTTTTCTTCGGAGGGCTGTTTACCATACTGGCAGGGGTCATGTTTAACGGCTGGTTCGGTGACCTGCCCGCTTATCTGGGTTTCGGCCAGGTTACCTTAAACTGGGCGCTTCTGGGAGATCCCATAAATTCAGATGCAGGAGCGATGAATTTCTTCCGGCTGGCCCTCCTGGTGGGGATAATACAGATAATTTATGGCCTGCTGATTAAATTCTTTGATAACCTGAGGTCAAGGAACTGGGGCGAGGCATTTTTAAATGCCCTTCCCTGGACATTTATTGTTACATCCCTGGTTGTGATTTTGCTCTCTTCACAAATAGCGGTTAGCATGCAGCTGGTGGATGCGCCCCTGTTTCCCTCTTCTGTGGGCCGGTACCTTATCTGGCTTATCCTGCCCTCTGCCCTGGTAATCATACTGTTTTCAGCCAGGGACCAGAAGAGCTGGGGCTTCAGGCTGTTTATGGGATTTTTAAACCTAACCATTGTAAACGGCCTTACTTCCTACCTGGGTGACAGCCTCTCCTACATAAGGCTTATGGCCCTGGGCCTGGTAACCGCAGGGATAGGGGTGGCTATCAACAGGATTGCCTTTCAGCTGGGTGAAATACCGGTGGTGGGGATAGTTATTATGGTAATAGCTTTGATCTTCGGCCATACTTTTAATTTGGGTATAAATCTGCTGGGGGGATTTGTGCATACTTTGAGGCTGCAGTATGTAGAATTCTTCCAGAAGTTTTACGTTGGCGGCGGAAAGCCGTTTGAAGTGTTCAGGAATAAAAATAAACACATATCAATAGTTGATGAATAAGGAGAGTATAAGATGAATGAAGCATCAATGGGCATAACCCTTGCCTTTGCGGGAGCAGGTGTGGCAGCATTTATGGCAGGTATCGGCTCTGCGCTGGGGATAAGCTTTCCCGGCAGGGCAGCAGCAGGAGTGTTGTCCGAAGACCCGTCAAAGTTCGGAAGCCTTTTCCTTTTGGTTGTGCTGCCCGGGACCCAGGGATTCTACGGTTTCGTAGCCGCATTCCTCATAATAGGAAGCATCGGGGATATATCTACCGCAGCCCATGGCTGGCAGCTGTTATTTGCTTCCCTTCCCATAGCCTTTACCGGCCTTTTTTCAGGCATACACCAGGGCAAGGTGTGCGCGGCAGGAGTTAACCTGGTAGCCAAGAAAGCAGACCAGGGAATGAAAGGGGTAATATTTGCAGCCATGGTGGAAACATATGCCGTACTGGGGCTGCTTATTACCTTCTTTTTAATAAACTCAATCCAGTTTTAATGGGTGAAAAAAATGGCGGAAACAGATAATGTATCCAAAAAGATATTAAAGGATGCGGAAAAACAGAAGGAAAAGATACTGGCAGAAGCCAGGGAGAAAGCTGACCGGATTATAGAGCAAGCCAAAGAAAAGAAACAAGAAAGGCTTGCCGGAGCCAAGAATAAAGCAGAACAGGAATACCAGCAGGCCTATGAGCTTGAAATACTTAAAGCCAGGTCGGAGGCCAGCCAGAAACTGCTGCTGTCCAAACTCAAACTGGTCGACGAAACCATAGGCAGAGCCAAGCAGAAAATCTACGAGGGAAGTAGGGAAGACTACCTTAAATTCATGAAAAAAAGTATTGATGAACTGGACATCAAACAGGGTACCTATATTATCGGAAAAGAAGAAAAAACCCTGGATGAGGATGCGGTTTCCTCACTGTCCAAAGACATTAATCTCAAGAAATCGGAACAGGAACCGGACTTCCCCCGGGGCCTTAAGATAATAAGTGAAAACAGGGAATACATCCTGTCCCCGGAAACCGTAATAGATTCGCAGATAGAGGACACAAAGATGGAAATAGCAAACCTTCTTTTTAGCGGGGAGAAATAGGTGCAACCTATCAGTTATGAAATAACCGATGATGACTACTACCTGTTTACCGTAGGGGAACTTTCAGCCAGGGAAAGTGAACTTATTGAAGATGCCAGGCTAAAACGCATGGCTGCTGCCCTGAATGTAAAGGAGCTGTTTAAGCTGCTCAGGGAAACCTATTACTCCAGGTATTCCGAGGAGCTGGAATCAGGGGAAAGCTTTGATAAGGTGGTTTCTGCCGAGCTCAGGCAGATGGCCTCTCACCTTTTATCCAGGCTGAAGGAAAGCCACCGGCCGGTTTTAGATGTCCTGTTTATCCCTGAACAAATACATAACTACAAGGCAGCGGCCAAGGCGCTGGCCAAAAGCCAGAACCTGGAAAAGCTTTTCATGCCCCTCCTCTACACCTACCATGATACCGTGGCTTCGGCCAGGGGAACCAAATTTGAGCATATGGATATCTTCAGCCGCAAGATGGCCGTAAAGGCAGCACAGCTTTTCAAGGAAGGCAATGCCTACAGGGAGGCTGAATTTAAACTCGAGAAGTTTTACCTTGATAGTTTATGGGAAGAGTTAAGCAGGATTTCTGCCCGGATGATTATTGACTTTTTCAGGTGCAGCATTGATATGTATAATATAAAGAATGTATACCGGCACTGGCTGGCTTCTGAAGAGACCGATATACAAAAAATTATCATACCCCACGGCTTTCTGGAAAAAGATTTTTACAAGAACCTCAAGAAGGAAGGAACCGCCGAATTTTTTAAATCGGTGGAAAAGACCGCCTACCATCCCCTGGTAAGCAAGGGGGGCCAGCTGATTACCGAGCACAACGACTATGCTGTGGCTGAAAAAAATGAAGACATATTTTACCGTATTTTCTTTGATCCGGTAAAGTATACCACCTTTAATTTGGAAAAGGTGTTTGATTTTTTCCTAAGAAAAAAAATAGAGCTAAAAACGCTTAACATAATATACAGCGGAATCCTTTACGGCATGGATAAAGACAGATTAAGGCATGAGGTACTGATATTAGATGAAGACAAAAATCGCAGCAATTGGTGAGCATGATATCATGCTCATATTCAAGGCCATAGGAGCAGATGTGTTTCCTGTTGCTGACCACAGGCAGGCAGCGCCGAGGATAAGGGAGGCTGCAAAAGAAGGTTACGGGATCATATTTGTAACTGAAAGTATAGCAGCAGAGCTTGATGAGCTTATAAAAAGTTACTCGGGCCAGTTTTTGCCCTCTATTGTGATAATCCCGGGCCTGGGTGAAAGAAATAAATATGCAACAAAAAGACTAAGGCAGGCAATAATCAAGGCAGTGGGAATAGATATAATGCCTGAAAAATAGGAGTAGGTATGAATAATAAAAAAATCGGCAGAATAGTAAAAGTGGCCGGACCGTTAGTGGTAGCTGATAATATGTCAGGGTCCAGGATGTATGATGTTGTCTATGTATCTGATAAAAGGCTTATGGGGGAAGTAATAGAGCTGAGGAGAGACCAGGCCTCCATACAGGTATACGAGGAAACCGGAGGCGTAGGTGTTGGCGAGCCGGTATACCCTACCGGTGACTCCTTAACCGTTGAGCTGGGGCCGGGAATAATTGAAGCCATCTATGACGGAATACAAAGGCCCCTGGATATAATATATGAAAAAGCAGGAGATTTTATCACCCGCGGGCTGACAGTAACCGCACTGGACAGGACAAAAAAATGGGAGTTCAAACCCCTGGCAAAAGAAGGGGATAAGGTCAGTGGAGGCGATTTTTTGGGTTATGTGGATGAAACCCCGCTTATTAAGCACTATATCATGGTGCCTGCAGACATAAAGGGGGAGGTTAAATCCATAAAATCCGGGGACTTCACCATTGAAGATACGGTAGCAGCAATACAGACAGAAAACAGAACAGTTGATATAACCATGATGCAAAAATGGCCGGTTAGAAAATCCAGGCCTTTCTGTAAAAAACTTGCTCCAGAGGAACCGCTGTACACAGGGCAGAGGGTAATCGATACCTTCTTTCCCATCGCCAAGGGAGGCACCGCCTGCGTTCCGGGCCCCTTCGGTTCCGGAAAGACGGTTATACAGCACCAGCTGGCCAAATGGGCCCATGCAGAGGTTATAGTATACATAGGCTGCGGGGAAAGGGGCAATGAGATGACTGATGTTCTGCTTGAATTTCCAGAACTGAAGGACCCCAGGAGCGGTGAGCCGCTGATGAAACGGACCGTTCTTATAGCCAATACTTCCAATATGCCCGTAGCAGCCAGGGAAGCATCGGTATACACCGGCATTACCATCGCCGAATACTTCAGGGACATGGGATATTCGGTTGCCCTGATGGCTGACTCTACATCCAGATGGGCAGAGGCCATGAGGGAGATGTCCGGAAGGCTTGAGGAGATGCCCGGCGAGGAAGGATACCCCGCCTACCTCAGCTCCAGGATTGCTTCATTTTATGAGCGCTCAGGCAGGGTAGAGTGCTTATCTGACGGAAAGAAGAGGATAGGGGCACTGTCTGTTATCGGCGCAGTATCCCCTCCGGGAGGGGACCTTTCCGACCCTGTGGTGCAGGCTACCTTAAGGGTGGTAAAAGTGTTCTGGTCCCTGGAAGCTAACCTTGCCTACTCCAGGCACTTTCCCGCTATATCCTGGCTGAATTCCTACTCGCTTTACCTGGATAATTTAAAAAGCTATATAGAAGAAGAGGTTGGAGAGGATTTTCTAAACCTCCAGGCAGAATCCATGAGGATACTGGAAGAAGAATCTGAGCTGGAAGAGGTGGTAAGGCTGGTAGGAATAGATGCCCTTTCTCCCTCGGATAGGTTGACCCTGCTGGTGGCAAGGCTTTTGAGGGAAGACTTCCTGCACCAGAACGCATTCCATGATATAGACACCTCAACATCAATAGAAAAGCAGTACCAGATGCTTAGAACCATCCATTATTTCAACCAGCAGGCCAAGGATTATGTGGACAGGGGCGTAGATGTAAATGATATAGAAAATATGGCAGTCTTGGACAGGATTGCCAGAATGAGGTATATAAAAGAAGAAGAAACAGATAAAATAGAGCAGGTAAAAACTGAAATTGACACAGAAATCTCATCTTTGACAGGGGAGTAAAAAATGCAAAAAGACTATAAAGGGATTGCCAATATATCCGGGCCGCTCATGCTGGTGGAAGGAGTGGAAGGGGTTAAATACGGAGAGCTGGCTGAAATAAAGCTTTCAAACGGGACCATAAGGAACGGTCAGGTACTGGAAGTAGAGCACGATAAGGCCCTGGTTCAGGTTTTTGAAGGCACTACCGGAATTGATGCCAGGGACACTAAAACCAGGTTTTTGGGCAGGGGCATTGAGATGTATCTGTCTGAAGACATACTGGGCAAGATATTTACCGGGCTGGGCAAGCCCCGCAGCGAAAATGACCGGATAATACCGGAAAAAAAAATGGACATAAGCGGCTCGCCCATAAACCCCTTTGCCAGGGATTACCCCAATGAGTTCATACAAACAGGCATATCGGCAATAGACGGGCTAAACACCCTGGTAAGAGGCCAGAAACTGCCTATATTCTCCGGCTCCGGCCTGCCCCATAACAAGCTGGCAGCCCAGATTGCCAGACAGTCAACCGTTTTGGGCAAACAGGAGGCTTTTGCAGTGGTGTTTGTGGCCATGGGCATAACCTTTGAGGAATCCCAGTTCTTTGTTGAGGATTTTAAAAGGACAGGAGCACTTTCAAGGTCCGTACTTATATTAAACCTTGCAGATGACCCGGCAATCGAGAGGCTGGCAACCCCCAGGGTAGGGCTTACCTGCGCTGAATACCTTGCCTTTGAAAAGGACATGCATGTGCTGGTTATACTTACCGATATGACCAACTACTGCGAGGCCTTGAGGGAGGTATCGGCTTCCAGGAAAGAAATACCCGGCCGCCGCGGATATCCCGGCTACCTTTATACAGACCTGGCCACCATCTATGAAAGGGCAGGGAAAATCAAAAATAAAAACGGGTCCATTACCCTCATACCCATCCTGTCCATGCCCGAAGACGATAAAACCCATCCCATACCTGACCTTACCGGATATATAACCGAGGGCCAGATCATACTTTCACGCTCCCTTAACAAAAAGAAGGTATCACCTCCCATTGACGCCCTTCCTTCCCTTTCAAGGCTCAAGGACAAGGGAATAGGGGAAGGAAAGACCAGAGAAGACCATGCGGACATGTTCAACCAGCTTTACGCTGCTTACGCCAGGGGCAAGGAAGTGCAGGAGCTGGCAGTCATACTGGGAGAGGCAGCCCTTACTGATATAGACAAGATATACTTTAAATTTGCCGATGAGTTTGAACAGCAGTACATATCCCAGGGGGAATATGAGAACCGCTCTATAGATGAAACCCTGGATCTTGGCTGGAAACTGCTGTCCATATTCCCCCGGGACAGGCTTAAGAGGATAAGGGACGAGTACCTGGATAAATACCTTCCCAGGTTTAAAAAAGAAGAACAAAAGGAAGAGGTCGGATAATGCTGACTAATGTAAATGCAACCCGGATGGAGCTCCTTCGCTTAAAGCGGAGGCTTAATCTGGCCAGAAGGGGCCACAAACTCCTTAAGGACAAGCAGGATGAGCTGATGCGCCAGCTCATGGAAATGATTGATGAAGTCAAAGAATCAAGGCTTACCATAGAAAGGGAATTTAAGTCTATTTTACGTAATTTTACCATGGCCAAAGCCAAGATGGGGCCGGGCCAGGCGGAAGAGGCGCTTTTTATACCCACCAAGAAAATATCCGTGTCAGTAGAAAAAAAGAACCTTATGAGCGTAAGGGTCCCCGTATACCACAGGGAGGTGGAAGGCCAGATTATATCCTACGGCTACCTCAATACCTCCGGCTCCATGGACCAGGCGCTTATCAGCTTCGATAAATTTCTGGAACAGCTCCTGAACCTGGCAGAAAAAGAAAAAACAGTCCACCTGATGGCAGACGAGATAGAAGAGACCAGGAGGAGGGTAAACGCCCTGGAATACAAGCTGATACCCGAGCTGGAAGAAAACATTAAATACATAACCATGAAGCTGGCAGAAAATGAGATGTCCAATATAGTAAGACTGATGAAGCTAAAGGATATTGTAAGGAGCCATTAAACCTAATTTCGCCTTTTAAGGCAGAGCTTTATAATCATTATCTAAAAAACCGTAAATAAAGCAGCAATTGCCGTAAAAATAAATGGTATGGCCCGGAAATTTCCTACAATAACTTAAAAACTACAGAGAAACAGGAACCCTCACCCAGCTTGCTTTCTACATTTATGCTTCCGTTATGGATATCAACGATCTCCCTCGCTATTGAAAGTCCCAGCCCTGTTCCGTTCTTGTGGAACTGGACAGCATTGTTTGAACGGAAAAATTCATTGAAAATACTATCCAGGTTCTTTTCCGGTATTCCTATCCCCTGGTCTTCTATGCCCACATAAAGCCCGGGTCCCTCTATTTTCTTTACAGTAAGCCTGACAGTGCTGCCTGAAGGGGAATAATTGATAGCATTTTCAATCAGAATGGAAAAAAGTATTTCAATCTGTCTTTCATTGCCATTTATATAGAAATTTCCTTCTGCAGGCCTGTAATCAATTTGGATCTGTTTGGCTTCAGCGGGTGCCATAAACCTCTGTACCGTCCCGGATATTATAGGGGTTAAATTGATTTTTTTAAGGTCAGATGCCCTGTCCTCCCCTGTCTTTAATTTCTCCAGCTCAAGCATCTCGCTGATAACCCTGGACAGCAATTCACATCTTGCCCTAATCTTTAGTACGATATCCCTGGTTGACGGCAAGATCTCGCCTGAATATCCTTCCAGGATAATATCAACATAACTCTGGATAGCTGCAAACGGGGCCTTTAGCTGATGGGTGGCATGCAGAAGGTATTTGGTTTTTTCCTGGTTGATTTCATGCAGCTTCTGGCTTATCTTCTCATACTCCAGCATCTCC
>JBNJCW010000065.1:0-11056 GCA_051744345.1 Actinomycetota bacterium | reverse complement strand
TGTGTTCCATCCTCGCTGTCGCCGTCAAAATCATGGAAATCATATGAAGATTTAAGGCTGTCAGCAGCAGTAGGGGAACCGGGTGTAATAGCTACTCCTGAGCCTAAAATTGGAGGAGAGTTTATAATAGTAACTGTATTGGAGGTATACACATCTCCATAATCCTTGCCGTCCTTGGGCTGGACGGTAGCATACCACTCCTCCCCCTTGGAGGTATGGCTCGAATCAAGTACTTTTGCTATCTCATTGCCGGCTTCATATATATTAGTTTCCAGGGGATCTTCAACCCCTACTTTATACCAATTTATGACAGTGCCACTTTCTTGATCATCGTCAGAGTCATAGAAACCATAACTTACATCAATATTATGGTTTGTTTTAGGTGACTCAGGATTTACGCTCGGCTCTACCAATAAAACTGGCGCAGTATTCTCCTCTCCCTCTGCATAAATACCGGCAGGGACAATAAGGACGGCAGAAAGTACAATAAAAAATAAGGTGGATAGTATCCTTGATTTTAGCATAGCTACCTTTCATCTTAGTTAATACTATGTTCATACTTAGTATTAATTGGATATTATACCTGCTGCTTTTTTGAATGCAAGTACATGATTAGAATAGGTTTGTAAAATTTATTGGCTGGTTATAGAATCAATATACTATCAATTAAACATAAAGGATGTGGTCTGGTGGAATCAATTATAGCCATGCTGGCAGCAACTTTTGGAACCTTTTTCTTCGCCATAATAACTTTTGCGATTATCATATCTTCCATCATTAGCCTGGGATTATTTGCGCTGTGGATAATAACCCTTATAGACTGTATACAGAGAGATGAAAAAGATTTTGCGGTGGGTGGATCCAATGCCAAGCTGCTGTGGATACTTCTGCTGGTGCTGGTAAGCAATATAGTACCTCTCATATATTACTTTTTGATAATGTATAAAAAACCCAGAACCGGCAGCAAAAAATCTGATAATACCCTAGAGAGCAAAAAATAGTTATTCACAGAAATATAAAGTGCTATAATATACTCCAATCAAATTGTAAAAATAAACCGGGGTTTAGCCTAGATGAAAAACAAAAAATATCTTATCAGTTTTAACATTATTATTCTCCTTGTCTTTGTTTTTGCTGCCCTTCCATCTTGCCGGACCGTGGATGAGCCTGCTGTGCCCGAAACTCCTGAAATTGAAGAAGAGCCGGAAGAAATGGCTGCAGAAGAGCCGGAAGAAATTACTCCCGTGGGTTTATGGATAGACGGAAATATGCCTGAGAGCCTAAGAGGGGTTATTCTCCAGAAGGCAAAAGAGACTTTTGGTGCTGAAGAGCTCGTAGAGGTGGAAGAGGATTTTGATATAGGGACAGAAATTACAGGCCCTGACAGTTCCCATAGAATTTTCTGGGTAATGGCACCCGTGATTAACTTTTTTACCTACAATGATGACATTTATATGGATGACCTTAGAGCCTTCTGGGAGGGTGAAGGAGAATCGCTGGACTATATTACCAATGATGGGACTGAACCTGTTTTTGTGGTCACTGAAGAAGTTTTAGGTGTACTGGAAGAGATATGGGGGGATTTTGAGAGTGAAAACATAGAGGTTCTGAAGCAAAATGATATCCTTTCTTACATAAAAGAAGAAGAAAACAGCTTTTCAATAGTACCCTTTGAATCTATTAACAAGGAATACAAGATACTGGATATCGACGGGATGTCAATCTTTGACAGGGACCTAAATATCCCTGACTGGCCCCTTACCGCAGCCATAGAAGTAAGCGGAAATCCGGATATGGCCCGGAGCCTTGAGCTTAATCTGGAAAATACTGCTCCCAGCAACAGGAATATGGATAATCTTGCCACTGTTAATATGACAGGGGTAACTGCCATAGTAAGGCAGGTTGCCAGGAGGATAGAAAGGGAAGGCGTGCTTTCCCCCGGAGAAGAAATAGCTGAAACCTTAAGGGATGCAGATATCACCCATATAAGCAATGAAATACCTTTTGTTGAGGGATGCACCACAGATACCAACCCTCCGGGCCTTGTGTTTTGCAGCCGCGCTGAAAGCATTGAACTGTTAAGGTATGTGGGAACAGATGTAATCGAGCTTACAGGAAACCATATGATTGATAAAGGCCCTGAATGGATGCACTTTACCCTTGACATGTATGAGGAAGAAGGCTGGCCTTATTTCGGAGGCGGAAGGGACCTTGAAGACAGCTACAAGCCGGCCACTTTTGATATAAATGGTAACAGGATAGCATTCCTGGGAGCAAATACCTTCGGACCGGAATGGAACTGGGCCAGCGAGGATTCGCCTGGCTCTGCGCGCATCAATATGTGGGATGAGGTCCAGAAGGAAGAAGATATGCGGAAATTTGAAGAGATAATCAGGGATTTGAAAAAACAGGGCTATCTAGTTATTTTTACCTTCCAGTATGAAGAAACTTATCGTTACTTTCCCACTGAATACCAGGCGGTTGATTTCAGGAGGATAATCGATGCCGGAGCTGATATTGTAAGCGGAAGCCAGTCCCACCATCCCATGGGCGTAGAATTCAGGGGCAACGGCTTTATAAACTACGGCCTGGGCAACCTGTTTTTCGGCCAGCAGCTTCAGGTCCTGGGAAACAATCCGGGCATAATTCCCAAGCATGTATTCTATAATGGCAAGCATATAAACACCGTCATGCAGACCACCATGCTTAATGATTTCAGCCAGCCGCGGCTTACCACTACCGAAGAAAGGGGGAAACTGCTCATATCCATATTTGAGGCAAGCCTGAGGGAAAACTGGTAACCTGGTTTAAGTGACTGAAGGTTATAAAAGAATTATCCAGTTATTTTAAAATAACCAATGGCTTAATGCCACTTCTGAAAATTAAATCCTGGATTTTTTTTATAAAACTTCCTGTTATTGATAATATATGGATTGCCAAAGAGTTCCAGAAGCTCTTTATCAGTGGGCCCATCACTAAAGCAGTAAGAGTTCTCCCAGTCTATTGTTTCATCTCCGTAATACTGCAAAAGCATCTCAATTTTGTTTTTGCCAAAACAGTTTTTTATTATCCCTACTTTTCCCTCTTTTTCGTAAATTTCAGTACAAATAAGGTTATCGAATCCAAGGCTCTGATAAACTTTGTTTAAATACAGATCGATTGATGCACTTAAAAGCAGCAGCTCATACCCATTTTCTCTAAGTTTTTCCATCCATTTTACTGCCTGGGGGGATACCCTTGTTAAAAGATAATCGGAAAAATCCAGAGCAAGGGCATTTTTATCCTCTATTCTTGAATAATTTATAGCAGTATTAACATATTTTTGCTTAAAGGATGTATGCGGCTCCAATTTTATGAAATATTTTATTGTTTCAAATAATATTTTAAAAAATACAGGAATATTTTTCAGGCTAAACTTAAAATACCTGAAGAAAAAAACCAGCATGGAATCTTCTTTTATTATTGTACCGTCAAAATCAAAAACGGCTATTCTTTTCATAATCCCAATAAGTATTGGCTATTAGAAATAAACCCCAGGATAATTGCCAGCATAACAAGTACCGGTTAAAAGTAAAAGGAGTCCAATATTCAGTCTTCTTAAGCCCGTCTTCCTACCGCCGCTGTATCCAGCAAACAATGGATTTCTATTGTAAGAGCCAAAATAAATGGTTTTTTAAAAAACCAATAAATTGTATGGATGCGGTTTTAATACCCGCCTGCCCACAAAGCAAATATATAAAATGGAGCGGGAAACGGGACTCGAACCCGCGACCCTCAGCTTGGAAGGCTGATGCTCTAGCCAACTGAGCTATTCCCGCTTAAAAATGGTCGGGATGAGAGGATTTGAACCTCCGACCCCCTGCTCCCAAAGCAGGTGCGCTAAACCAAACTGCGCCACATCCCGATACACAGCAAGAAGTTATGATACCACAATTCTAAAAATTTTCAATAAAGCGGCAAAAAGCAGCCAGTGCTTTGCCCCGGTGGCTTATCTTATTCTTCTCCGTGGGTGAAAGCTGGGCCATGGTTTTTTTATACCCCCGTGGGATAAATAATGGGTCATACCCGAAACCTCCGCTTCCCTTCTCCTGGTAACCGATCCTTCCCTCACAGACCCCGGAAGTATTAAATATCATGCCCTTTTCCGGATTCCAGAGCACCAGGCTGCAGACAAACCGAGCATTCCTTTTGTCAGAATGCGCATCCCCTAATTGCTGGAGGAGCTTTATTCGGTTGTCCTGGTCAGCAGCATCCCCTCCGGCATAGCGGGAAGAAAATATACCGGGCTCTCCTTTCAGCAAGTCGACAACCAGGCCGGAATCATCGGCTACAACCATCTTATTGGTATGTTTAGAGATGGCTGAAGCCTTGATTTTTGCATTCTCCAAAAAAGTATTTCCGGTTTCCTCTACCCGGGGAAACCCCCCTACCTCTTTATAGGTTAACCACTTAACCCTGCTGTTTAGGTGTGTTGAGTAATTTTTTATTTCCTCTATCTTGCCATCGTTTCGGGAAGCAATTACAATCTCCGCCATGTATTATATTCCCTCGCTTAATATTTTCTTCTGCATGTCTATAAGATTGGATATAGCCTCCATCGCCTTCTGAAGCATGGTATCAAAATCCTCCCTGGTAAAAGGCTTTCCTTCTGCAGTAGACTGTATCTCTATCAGCCTGTCCTTGGAATCCATTACCACATTCATATCCACTTCAGCCTTTGAATCCTCAGAAAAACAAAGGTCAACAAGTATCTTTGCATCCACTATGCCCACGCTTATGGCAGCAATGAAGCTCTCTATGGGCAGCTCAGGCAGCACCTTTCTCTCAACCAAAGAATGTAGACAGTCAAAAAGGGCTATAAAGCTTCCGGTAATGGATGCGGTCCTGGTTCCCCCATCCGCCTCTATAACATCGCAGTCTATCCAGATAGTCCTCTCCCCCAGCCTGTTCAGGTCAACAGCAGCCCTTAGAGACCTGCCTATAAGCCTCTGTATCTCATAGGTCCTTCCGCTTATCCTGCCCATGGACTGCGGCCTTATAATCCTCTGGGGTGAAGAAGCCGGTATCATGTCATACTCTGCGGTTACCCATCCGCTGCCCCTGCGCCTTAAAAAAGCAGGTACCTTTTCTTCCATGGTAGCGGTGCACACAACCCTTGTATTGCCCATCTCTATAAAAACTGAACCCTCTGAATGGGATATATAGTTACGCTCTACCTTTATATCCCTAACCTGGTCCGGTGCCCTGCCGTCAATCCTTTCAGCCATAAAAAATCAACCTTTCCTTACAGTTCCAAATCAATGCTTACCACATCGGTTATGTCTTCACCCAGAAACATCTTTCCCACTTCAAAAAAATGGCTGGCATAACCGGTCTCATAAAATATCCGGGTAGGCTTCTTGCCCCCGGGGGCTTCTATGCCCTTTTTCTTTAGTATATCCCCTACATCCCCTGCCGTCTCCACTGCCGAACTTATAACCTTGATACCGCTTCCAGCACAATGGGCTATATTATTTTCAATTAAGGGAAAATGTGTACAGCCCATGATAAGGACATCAATCCTTTTTTCCAGAAGCGGCCTTATATAGCCGCAAATAGCGGTATCCAGCTTTTCCCCGTCAAGAATGCCCTCTTCTACATATTCTACCAGTTTGGGGGCAGCAACTGAATAAACTTTTATGCTTTTATCAATCTTTGTTATGGCCCTATCATAAGCCCTGCTTTTAACGGTGCCCCTGGTAGCAATAACCCCTACCCGCTTGTTAGCTGTATTGTTTACCGCTGTCCTTGCCCCGGGCTTGATAACCCCGATTATGGGTATCCCGTAGCTGCTGTTAAGGTCATCCAGGGCAGCGGCTGTAGATGTATTGCAGGCAATAACTATCAGCTTTACATTCTTTTCATAAAGGAAGCGGGTTATCTTAAATACAAACCTCTTTACCTCATTCAGGTCCCGGGGGCCGTAGGGAACCCTGGCTGTATCTCCGAAGTATATTATGTTCTCATCAGGAACGGCCTTCAGGATTTCCCTCAGTACGGTAAGTCCTCCCAGCCCGGAGTCAAACACCCCTATCGGCCTCTCATCCACAAGCGCTCCTTCAAAAAAGAATCTGTTGGCAATTAAGTAATTATATAATTAAAAGGGATAAAATAAAAAAGGTTAGCCTTTTCTGCAGAGATAATATATCCAGGCCCCCCTGTTAAGTTCCTCGGAATCCCCGGTCTCCATACCGCTGGGGCCAAATGTAGTTATATCCGCAAAACCTGCCCCATGGAGCTGTTTTGCCTGTTCCCTCCGGGTTATGTAGTATATGCTTGCCTTGCCGTTAAGCGAGTTATCATACAGGGAGCCCCGCTCATTTTTCCTCAGTTTCTGGATAAGGTCTTCCATAAACAGGCTGCGGTTTAATAAGCTTAACCGCAATGCCCTGCAGCTCTGCCGGGCATAACAGCCAAGTTTTGCCAGATGCCCGCCTTCCTTCTTTAAATTACTGCCTTTCAGCCGGAAAAGGTCAGTCAGCCTGGACCAGTCAAGGTTGTGGCTGGAAAAAGCAAAATAGCCTCCAGGGCTCAATACCCTGGCTATTTCCTTAAGTGCCGACATGCGGTTCTGGTGGCTGAAGCTGTCAATCCCGTTATAGCTAAACAGCACAAAATCAAAACTGCCGTCACCGAAACAGCCCATGTCCCTGACGTCGCATTCAACAAATTTATACCTGCCCCCGTATTTTGCCCTGCATATATCAACCATGCTTGGCGCATAATCAGCCCCGGTATACTGTTTTGCCAGGGGAGCAAAGTATTTGGTTGTCCTGGCGCCGCCGACCCCCATATCCAGCATCCTGGCCCCCGGAAGCCAGTTTTTAAGTTTTTCCAGTATGGCCTGCTCGGGAGCCTCTATATAGTCCCTTCTGCCATAGTCCCTGGATACCTCTATTGAATTGTATAGTACCTTATGATCCAGCATATGAAACACCTATAATAAATTTTTGTAATTATAAATAAAAAAGCAAAAAATTTTAAGTAAATTTTAATCAGGGCAGTAAACGAACTTGGCAGTTTTATGGTACAGCTAATTAATCCTGCTCTTAAAGTCGTCCCAATGCGCCTGGTTCCTTACCTCCCCGTCATATATAAATGCCAGCCATTCATACTGGGGCCGGTCTGTCAGGCTGGTAAACACCACACAAAAATCTTCACTGCCTACTTGCTCGGCCTTGAGCATTTTGGTCACCAGCAGATGATAACCTTCAGATGTGGCCACATCAAACCAGTTGGCTTCAGTTACGCTCAGCCTTTTATTGTGCCTGTCGGCCAGTTCCCTAAACCAATTGCCCTTCTTTTCAATATCCTCAGGGGTGGCAAAGGATGCCTGCCAGTGGGTATCCAGGATATCAAAATTTGCATTTTCACAGAGGTACTCATACATATCGCCCCTCTTTTTGGCAAGGTCGTATTCTTCATTTCCCGCACCCATATAGAACCTCTGGCCTATCTGGTCATAGGCTACATTTACCAGCCACACGTATTGTTCCCTGCTTATGTACTTCATGGGCTCATTTTCGATGGTAATCCTGGCATTCTCCTTATTTGCGCCCCGGCCGATAAGTCCTCCCACCAAATTTTCAACCCTTTCCCTCCACTGTTGTTCGTCCGGTTCCAGCCTGCCGTTAAAAGTCCAGTTGTCTATATTGGCAATTATATAGATGTTGTTGTTAAGGCAGATATCCACTGCCTCCCAGAAATAATGCTCCCTTCCCTCTACATGCCTTATCTCTGCCACAGCTTCCTTTCCCGTAAAGGCCAGGCCCCATTTTCCCACACCGCTTGCCCCTATCCGCATACCGTCTATCCCGGGATCTGCCGTTGCAGGCTCTTCCCCGGCCAAATCCTCCAGGGGAGGCGGGGGATCCGGGAGGCTTTTTACGGCAGCTTCTTCTGCCCTTTCCCCGGGACTGGGGGCAGCCCTCCTGCAGGCCAGCCTGGAGCATGCAAATGTAGCCAGTATAATTACAATTAATGATACGAGTGCGATTTTTTTCATTTTAACCTTACAGCTTTTAAAAAGCTTTTTTATAATACCAGCAATCTCATTATAATCAACCCCGCGAATTTTTATGTTGAGAGCCAAGCCTTGGCGGCCCGCTGTTGGTGGCTGGAAGATAAGTTCCCATTTGTATCTATTTTTATGCCGGAGAATAGAAAAATCCATTAACGGACCGGTGAAAATAAGGCAATGAAGGGTGCCGAGTGTCCCGTCAGGTTTTGGTTTGCTTTCTTTCTATAAAATAAAACCTTGCCAGTTCCTGTATTATGGCCACCAGGGGGACAGCCAGAAGCATCCCCCAGATACCGAAGAGCGCGCCCCCGGCAATAAGGGAAAAAATAGCCACTGCGGGATGGATGCCTACCTGGTATTTCATTATTATGGGGAAAAGGAAGTAGGCATCGATTATCTGTATGATTATAAAGATGATAACCACAACCAAAGACTTTATGGGAGAAACCAGCACGGCCATCAGCACCGCCGGTACAGCCCCTATTATCGGGCCTATAAAAGGTATAAGGTTGAAAAACCCGACAATAAACCCCAGAAAGACAGCAAAATCTATCTTTAAGATCAACAGGGCTATCGTGCTCGCTATTCCCACAATTATGGATATAAACAGCCTTACCCTTATATATCTCCCGGCAACATTGTTCATCTTATCAATGATTAGGTCCAGATGAAACCTGGCCTTGTAGGGAAATACCTTGACCGTCAGTGCCCTTATTCTTTCCATATCCTTTAATATAAAGAAACCGAGGATGGGGGCAACTATAAAGTTGAGCACTACATTGACTATATTTCCGGTAAATTCGGTTATCCTGCTCAAAACATCAATATCCCTTATGTTTAGCTGGTATATGATATACTGGGTTATGGTCATTGTATCTATGGTTTCAATCTCCACCCCGGTTATATTCTCTATATTCTGCACAATCAAGCTGGTTCTTATGAATTCATTAATAAGGTTGGCCAGGTTCTGTATGTAGAAGGGAAACCTCCTTATAAACAGATCAAACTGGTCCACTATTACCGGAATTATAAAGAAGAAGGTTACCGATATTATGCCCAGGAAAATTACATAGGTTATTATTACTGCAAATATTTTCCTGATCCTCTTTTCCAGCAGCAGAACCAGGGGGGACATAAGATAAGCAATTACCACCGCTATTACCAGCGGTATTATGGCTACCTTTATCTGGTACAGCAAATAGAAAAAAAGACCGGCTACTATAATTATGCCAATAGCCGACCAGCATATAATCCCTATGGTCTTAAAAGTCTGCAGGTTTTTCGGTTCCTTTGCCAAACAAAACCTTTCCCTGAAATTTTACAGCATTTATACCCTATTCTACTAAAAACTTTAAAAAATAGTAAAAAAAATATGTCTTTATTTTTTCCAGACATTAAAAACAGCTTCTTATTTCCTTGCGGTAATAATTTTTACCGAATCCAGGAAAACAGGCTGCAGTGATACATCCCCAAATCCTGCTTTTTTGGCCTGCTTTTCCATATCCGGGGCAAGCCTTGCCCCGGCAAGCCTATAGAAGGGCCGGGCCAACAGGTTCATAAAAGATCCCGGAAATGAAGCTGACGGTCCCTGCTCAAGAAGCAGGAGCAGGCCTCCGCTTTTAAGCACCCTCTTAAGCTCCTTCAATGCAGATAGCGGATCTTGTGCTGAGCAAAAAAGGAAGGCAGCTGCCGCAGAATCAAAAGTTTCGTCATTGCAGGGAATAGTATTTATATCCCCTGATATAAAATTTATAACTTTGCCCTCCTTCTGTGCCCGTTTCCTGGCCAGGTCCAGAAAGTGCCTGCTTTTATCCACAGCGGTTACCTGCCAGCTTTTTTTATAAAAGCCAATATTTAAGCCGGTGCCGGCACCTGCTTCCAGTACCCTGGGCCCTTCCGCTTTTTCCCAGAGTTTTTCCCTCCATTTCCTTACCAGAAGAAAGTCAAAGGCGGACATAAATAAATCATAAATTTTAGCGGCATTTTTGGTATCTTTCATGGCTACCCGCATTTACAAACATCTTAATTACTGCCTCTGCGGCCCTATACAGCAATTCAGGCTTAAAAAATTTAGAAAAAAATCAGTTATAAAAGTATATGGCATAAAGATTAATTGCCCTTCACATATTTTAAAATCTCTGAATATACCCTCTCTTCATTGGGAAGCATGTACTGTTCCAGTACATGGCTGTAGGGAACTATGGTTTCAAAAGAGCATATCCTTTTGACCGGTGCATCCAGCCAGTCAAAAGCTTCTTCGGTTATAAGGGAAGATATGTCGCTGGCTACCCCCCCTCTCTTTACCGCTTCCTGCAGTATTACTGCCCGGTTGGTTCTCTTAACCGAACCTATGATGCAGTCAAGATCCAGGGGATAAAGGGTCCTGGGGTCAACAATCTCTATGTCTATGCCTTCCTGTTCATATATTCTTTCTGCAACCTTTAAGGCCGTGGAGACCATGAAGGAAGTAGCTACCAGGGTCAGGTCTTCTCCCTTTCTTTTTATATCCGCCCTGCCCAGAGGGATTGCAGGCTCCTCTGTATCTACCATGCCTTTAGTGTTGTAGAGGCACTTATGCTCTATGAATATTATTGGATTGTCATCCCTTATGGCAGACTTAAGCAATCCCCTGGCATCCCGGGGGGTTGAAGGCATTACCACTTTCAGTCCGGGGATATGGTAAAACCATGCTTCCAGGCTCTGGGAATGCTGGCCTGCATTTGACCTTCCAGCGCCGCCCTGGGTCCTTATGACCAGAGGCACTTTCACCTTGCCCCCGAACATATACCTGGTTTTTGCTGCCTGATTTATTATCTGGTCCATGGCCAGGGTTATAAAATCGATAAACATTACCTCCGCCACCGGCCGGTTCCCAAGCAAGGCAGAGCCCACGGCTATACCTATATAACCCTCTTCGGCAATAGGGGTTTCTACCACCCTTTTTTTACCGTACTTCTCTATAAGGCCCATGGTCACCCCGAAGGCTCCGCCGTGCTC
>JBNJCW010000064.1:0-11440 GCA_051744345.1 Actinomycetota bacterium | reverse complement strand
CCGGTAAGCCCCTTTCCGGTTAACAGGCCGGCCGCGGTCTGGTAATCATTCTCAAGGGCATAAAAGAGTTTTCTGTTTGCCTCATTTATATTGAAATAATCGGGGTCATAGACATGGCCCCGGGTGTCCTTTTCAGCCCAGTCCAGCATTTCTTCCCTTCTGGGATTATACCTGTCCCCTATGGTTTCAATAAAGTCTCCATACCCTCCAATACCTCCCACATCTTCCGGAGGTCTTGCCCTGGCCCCGCCAAGGCATTTTGGTATTTTATTTCTACTGTTATCTTTTAAGCGCTTTTCAATAATGATTTCATGCATCCATGAATCACCGAAATCATATTCATATTCACACCGTCTGCAGTCACCAAAGAAACGGTCAATAGATACTTTTTTAAGAATCCAGGTCCTTGACTTCTTCCCCGTATAAGTCTATTGGAGCATACAAGTCATAGGGTATAGTAATCAGGGTATTGCCCACCTTGAATTTATACAGGTGGTAATCCAGCCATCCGAAAGCAGCCTGAATTATCTGGTGCAGCTGACTAAAGGTTATCTTCCCCGGTACGCTTAGCCTCCTCCAAATGGCAGGTTTGATATACATCAAAGATACTTTTATCTGGTAAGCCATTATATCCTCCTCCTCATTGCAATCCATTTGTCTTGCAGACCTTCAGGTCTCTCCACTTCTATAATTATACCATCCGCCAATCAGGGCTAACAGCTGAGCATAAAATCCTTTCCTGCACATATACCTCATTTATCTCTGTCCCTTTAATTGCAAACAGGGAGATTGCGGTTAACTAAGATTTAGGTCACCCTTTTATATCATTAAAGCTGCTGCTTAATCAATTCCGGGGTAATTGTTGTTTTATTATTGCTTATATAGTAGCATAAACCGGTAATAGATTTTTAGGATAAACTGCCCCAATTTCTGATCGTTTGTGCAGTATAGGTTATAGGGGTAAACCTTAGCCTGATATTAATTTTTATACAGAATATAATTATGGCTGGAAGGAAATTAACCCTTAAAGACAGGTTATCAAGGCTAACATACACCCGGGCATGCAAGCTCCTGGGCCCTGAGGGCAAAAACCTTATCATTCAGGGTGGAAAATTCAATATTGATTTGGCGGGGGAAAATGTTTACCTGGATGATGAATTATTCCGATTATGGGTTGACTGGGCAGAGGTTACCATAACCCTGAGCCCACAGGCTAAAAAATACCTTCAATTTAATTGCAGCCAATGCCGCACAGCCTGCGAGCATATAGGTGCGGCCTTCGCCCTGGTACTGGAGGAAAAAACCGCACTGGGACTGGCCAAGCCGCCGCCAAAAAGGACGCCTGTAGAGAGCTTGAGCGAGAAAGAATTGATAAACAGGGCTTTGGAAGACCGCAGGCAGCGGGCTAAAACCGAGCCTATGACCATACAAAGCATGGACCCGGAAGAGCTGTGGACTGATTATGTAGTTACCAATTCATTGTCCGGCAAGAGCTACCGGGTGGCTCTCCGGGGCTGGAAACGGGGAGACTCCTACTGCTCATGTCCTGATTTTAAGAAGAATACCCTGGGAACATGCAAGCACATCATGAATGTCTGCCAAAAGGCAAGCCTTCATTTTGACCAGCCAGCCAGAAATACCCCTTACCGGCAAAAAGATTTTGCGGTACATATCCTATACGGTAAGAAATTAGAATTGCGTTTGCTTACCCCCCACAAGATGCCTGCAGGAGTAGCCAGGATCATCGAACCTATTAGAGACCGCAATATAAAAGATATCCATAATTTATTGCAGTGCATCCAAAAGCTGGAGGCGGCCGGCTATAGTGTAAACATCTATCCCGATGCTCAGGAATATATCGAATTCCTGCTCCATCAAAAGAGGGTGGATGATTTGGTAAAAGAAATCCGCAAGGACCCCGCCGCCCATCCGTTACGAAAAACCCTGCTCAAAACAGAGCTTCTGCCCTACCAGCTGGACGGCATAGCCTTTGCAGTGGGAGCTGGCCGTGCGGTTCTGGCAGATGATATGGGTCTGGGCAAGACAATACAGGGAATAGGGACAGCAGAACTGTTGTCCCGGTTATCCGACATCAAAAAGGTACTGGTTATCTGTCCTGCCTCCCTGAAATCCCAATGGAGAAGTGAAATCCTCCGATTCTCCAGCAGGGACTGCCGGCTGGTACTGGGGAGTGCCCAGCAGCGGGCGGCACAGTACAGCAATAGCTGCTTTTTTACCATCTGCAATTACGAGCAGGTCCTGCGGGACATTAAATGGATTGAGCAGGCCCACTGGGACCAAATAATCATTGATGAAGGGCAGCGTATAAAAAACTGGGAGGCCAAGACTACCCAGATTATCAAGTCCCTTAATAGCCAGTTTGCCCTGGTGCTTTCAGGTACTCCTCTGGAAAACCGCCTGGATGACCTTTATTCAGTGGTAGAGTTTGTTGATGACCGTAGGCTGGGGCCATCCTTCCAGTTCTTTAATACCCACCGGGTGGTAGATGAAAGAGGCAAGCTTCTGGGTTACAAGAATATGGATAAACTGAGGGAAAAGCTAAAGCCCATACTGCTCCGCCGCACCCGCAGCCAGGTCTCAAAGCAGCTGCCCCGGAGAACCGATGAGTTAGTCCGCATACCCCCCAGCAGCGAGCAGCATGAAATTCACCAGGCCCAGAAAATAGTAATCCAGACCATCATCAATAAATCATACATTTCCGAGATGGACCTGCTTCGCCTGCAAAAAGCCCTTTTAATCTGCAGGATGGCTGCAGACAGCACATTTTTGGTGGACAAGAAGCCACCGGGGTATTCTACAAAGATAAAACGGGTGCAGGAGCTGCTGGAGGATTTAAACGGAGAGCCAGACCGCAAGATCTTGCTTTTTTCTGAATGGACAACCATGCTGGATTTGATTGAGCCCATACTGGAAAACCTGGAAATGGATTATGTCCGCCTTGACGGCTCGGTGCCCCAGAAAAAAAGGTCCCAGCTGGTCTATCAATTCCAGAATAACCAGAACTGCAAATTATTCATAACCACAAATGCAGGCTCAACCGGCCTGAATCTGCAGGCAGCCAATACGGTTATTAATGTGGACCTGCCCTGGAACCCTGCAGTACTGGAGCAGAGGATTGCCCGGGCTCACCGCATGGGCCAGAAAAACCCTGTACAGGTTTATACCCTGGTAACAGAAGATACTATTGAGGAAGGGATGCTGGGTACCCTTGCCGCTAAAAAAGAGGTAGCCCTGGCTTCACTTGACATCAACAGCGATATCAAGAAAGTGGATATGCACAGCGGAGGTGAAGAACTAAAACAGAGACTGGAGGTATTGTTAGGCCGTCCGGAAGAAGCTCCCCTTGACATAACCACCCTGGAAAGACAGAAACAGCAGGCAGAAAAAACTGCCCGCAGAAAAAAGGTGGCCGCAGCTGCAGGTCAGCTATTTGTTTCCGCTTTCAACCTGCTTGACCAGATCGTGCCCCAGCCTTCAGAAGACCTGATGACGGAGCAAAAAAAAGAAACAATCAAGTCCCGCCTGCAGGAATGTTTGGAAACCGATGAAGAGGGCTGCCTGGAGCTCAAAGTGAAACTACCGGACCGATCTGCACTGGATGATATGGCCCAAATACTGGCAAAACTGATGAAGTAATACTGATATTTTTATACTCCTATTATTTATTTGCAAGATATAAGCTTTAAACCACCGCGCTGTATCAGAGATTTTAATTTGAGGCAAATAACTCTATTTTTTAATTATTCCGCTGCTTCCAAAGCATAATCATCTCTTTTTTATAGTTTTTTTAAGTTCCAGCCCAATGCCCCCTACAATACAATTCCTTCTCTTTCTATATTACGATAAAAACCCATTTCCAGGAGGCCGAATAAAATAGAAAACAGCTTGAGGGAAATAAATGGTTTGAAATTATGCTCCCGCACCACCCTGCATGCAGTCTCCTCAAACTTTTTTTCCAGATCAGGTCCCTTCTTATCAACAATTAAGGCTATGCCTAAGTCAGAAAACTCAAATCTCCACCCCCTGGCCCTTGAGCCGCAGACAATTATTCTTTCCATATGCCTTCTTATATTTTGAGGGATTTTTCTTTTAAATTCTCCAACAGCAAGTTTGTCTTTCTCATCCATATTCGGGCCTTCTTTTTAAATAAACCAAAAAGCAGGGCGGTTTATGATTTATTATCATATTTTTCTTGGCTAAATTATAGAAGGGCCCATAAAAGCTTCCCGTAAATACAGAAATAAGCTGTTTGTCCCAATTTTTAGCATCCTAACATAGCTGCTTGTATTTTTGAAACAGCCGTTACTTTTTATTAAATACTCTGCTTATAATTTTCCTAAAGGCGGGAGTGCCGATATCTTTGTTTTTGGCTATATAAATAATATGGGGGATAAGGATAACCAAAGGAAGGGCTATCCCTGCCGCCATTTGAAAAACAGGTTTCTTTACATATATGAACACAAACATAAACAGAAAAGCTATGCATGCGGTAGCAATATCAATGGCCAGGGGCTCTTCTGCACCAGGATAAACCTTAATAAACCTTAAGAGAAACCCTATTAAAAAAGCCAGGCCAATAACAGCAGCCTTAAGCCATAACCGCACCGGCACAAGCAGGATTACAGTCTCCAAAGCTGCTATCACCATCAGCCACTGTATAAAATGGTCTCTCTGGTTAGGCTTTAATTTCATTCCCATATATGTCCGATAACTTTGGTGCCTGTTGATTTATATACAGTTCAATCAATCTGGATTTTTTAGAAACTGGTATTTTTATTCTAACATTTTGCTTGCAGTCTGCTTTTATTTTCTCCTCTTCTTTTCCTTGTCCCTGTACATAAGCCTGTCGGCCCGCTTTAAAATCTCTTCCAAGCTTATATCGTCCCTGTCTGTGGTATAGACCCCCAAAGCCACATCTATATCTATGTTTTTATCCGAAGGGCAGTAGGCTTTAATCTTTTCTGCCAGTTCCCTCACCCTGTCTTTGATTATATATTCATCTGTTTGGGGCAGTATGGCACAGAACTCGTCTCCCCCTATCCTGGCCAGAACATCATTTTTCCTCACCATGGATAACAGCATCTCCGCTACTGCCTTTATTGTCCTGTCTCCTGTACTATGCCCGAAACTGTCATTTATTTTTTTTAAATTATTGATATCCGCAATTACCACCGTAAGGGGTAGGTACCGGGAGATATTTTTATTAATCTTTTTGATTTCCTCTTCAAAATACAGGCGGTTATAAACAGAGGTAAGGGGGTCATGAAAGCTTAGAAAGCGGTATCTATCTTTTAGCTTCTCCAGCTCATCATAACTTCTGCAGTTAAGTATGGCCAGGGCAACTATTCTGCAAACAGTAATTGCTTCATCCAGATAACGCTGGATATATTGCCTGCTCTCTATCCCTTCTACCAGCAAGTAGCCCATATTCTTATCTCCGTGGGCTACCTTAATTAAAAAGCTCGAGCCATCTATAATCCGGGTCTCTTCTTCCATATTGTCTGTCCAGCCAAGCAGCCTCTTTTTTGCATGCGGGCTGTCCTGCCCTAAGCCGTGGAAATATTTACTGTAGAATTTAAAGGGTTCATTATTTCTATAGGAGTAGTATAAAATACCCCTTGGCCTGAATAAGAGATTGATAAGCTCCAATAACCTGCTTATTATCTTATCCTCGGAAAATATATTTACCAGACTTCTTATAACCTCAAAAGAAAGCTCGTAATTTGCAATCCTTTTGCCTGCTTCTGAAATCTTGTCCTGGTACCTGTTTTCCATCTGCTCTTTTTCCCATCTGTTTTTAATGGCCAATAGCTTCAGCTTTAAATAATCCAGGCCGGTTTCTATCACCGTATACGGC
The DNA here is from genome assembly GCA_051744345.1 of Actinomycetota bacterium. GTDB lineage: Bacteria > Actinomycetota > Humimicrobiia > Humimicrobiales > Humimicrobiaceae > Halolacustris. Next base: position 5,562 of record JBNJCW010000064.1, on the reverse strand, counting down.
AGGCTCAGATAGGAAGACATCATTTTAATCTCTTTACCCGCTTGGGGATCAATTCCTGTATCCAAAAAAACAATCTGGCTTGAAGACTCTTTAAAAAATCCCCGGGCATTGGGTTTGCCAAACCCCCAAATCTCTTCTATCAAGTACCTCCACTGTTTCAAAAACCCCGGAGAGATCAGATAAGACTTTCTTTCAATCAGGCTTTCTACCGTTGTAGGGTTAACTATGTAATTGAAGCAGTTCTGCTCCCGGTTAATATGGATATTGCCTTCCTTTTTGCTTAAATCGCAGTCCCTAAAACAGAAAGGGCCGCAAAGAACCTCAATATGCCCACATGTATCTCTAAAAAGATGGGGAATTTTTAAGTCTGTTCTTTTTCCCTTCTGCTTCTGGAAATAACAGAAGGGAGTAAAAAAAGCAGCTTTCTGGCCGCTGAATTCGCTTTCCCTTAAAACCGCCTCTATTTCATGCTTAAAAATACCGCAGGCCATAAAACAAAGAGTTTTATCCATGGTTTTGAGTCCACTCCAATGGGTATCTTCCCCATTTGTCTACCGCATCTCTTACGGCCATCAGGGTATCATCTTCCACAAACCAGGGGATCTCCCCGTGATTATCCGACAAAATAAAGCCTCCGCCCGCAGCGCCCCTGAATATTGCCTTCTTTACCTTATGCTCGGCATCCTCGGCCTTCCATTTTCTCATCTCTATACCGTTAAGATTCCCCATTACAGTAAGCTTGTTATAACACTTGTTTTTTATAAGGGTGAGGTTTTCCAGCCAGCTCACCCCCACAATCTTGGTACCGGTTCTGGCCACCAGGTCCAGAATCCGGTAGCTTTTCCCTGAAGCAAAATGGGTAGCAGTAGGCGCCTTCAGTGAAGAGGTTACTTCCCTTGCTATCTTAAAGCCAATCTTCTCATACTTCCGGGGCTCGATTACGGTAGTGGAAGAGAAAGGGTCAAAATAACAGATAGCATCAGCTCCCGCATCTACCTGCGCATTGGCCCACCTTATACAGAAATCCTTGTTAACCGCCATAAGTCTGTTGAAAAAATCCTCATCCCCGTAAAAAATATCCAAATAACGCTCAAAACCCATCTGCATTATGGGCAGGGAGAAAGGAGACATAACCACCCCAATCACCGGCACCTTGCCTTCTGCTTTTTGCTTCAGCTCAGAAATGGTATCCAGAACCTTAAGCAGGCACTTTTTCTCCTGCATCTCGGAAACCCTTATTTTGTCTATGTCTGCCTTGCTCCTTATAAAAGGCTGGCCGCTGTTAGGAGGCCCGTCCTGTGTATATATAACCTCACCGCCCCATGCCTCTACCTCAACAGGGGCATAATAGAAAGCATACAGGCAGTCATTCCTGTACTTCTCATACAGCCTCCACTGGCCTTCTGCAACATACCGGGAATTGGAAAAATACTCTTTTATAGACACCCCGTCTCTTTTGCCCCGTGCATGGTAAGCAGCAGAAAAAGGGGAACCTTATCCGGCTCCCTGAATTGTAAGGAGGTAAGCACCCTCTCCATAGGAGTTTGTGTTCTTTTTGCCATTAAATCCCCTTGGCAGTTACCTTTTTTACCAGCTCTATTGCTTCAGTGGCATTGCTGCCCATTGCATCCGCCCCCACTTCTTTCCATAAGTCCGGGTCAAATAAAAAAGGAGCTCCTCCTACAAGTAATTTGGGGCTGCCCTTGGGCAATCTTGATTTCAGATCCTTGATATGGAGGGCAGAGGAAAGCATCAGGGTAGCCATTAAAAGAACATCCGGCTTATCCCTGGCAACCCTCTCCTCTATTTCCTCAACCCCGAGCCCGTGGCCGTAATCCAGAATCTTAAAGCCATTTGCCCTCAGGGCAGAATAAACCAGCCTTTTGCCTAAAAGGTGGTAATCTTCAAAAACACAAATAGCCAGTTTTGGTTCATTCTTCCTGCCCGGGCTGCTCCCGGGAAGAAACTTGTCCACCAGATCCTCACAGAGCCTTCCGATCATATAAACCTGGGAAAGGGAGAGAGTATCATTTTCCCATCCCTTCCCTACTTTTTCCATGGATGGGATTATAATGTCCTCAATTGCATCTATAATGCCGCTGCCCTCTTCATGCTGGGAAAGAAAATCTTCAAATATTTCTGAAATTTTTGGCCTGTCCAGCAGCAGAAGCGACTCGTAGAAATTGTTTCTATACTCTTCTATCTCTATCATGATAAAATATTATATTTTTACTGTATTAACTCTAACATCTATTTATACAGATTTATACATACACAAAATTAGCCTAAAATAAGTTTAGCCCTGTAATTTATGCTGGGAATTGATTACATGCTGAAGGTTTTGCAGCAGATAGGAAAGAAGATACACTGCAGTTTTAAGCACAAATATCCTTTATCAGCTGGGCCTTTTAGACTGCTGGCAGCCGTATGTCAGCCAGTCTTTTTTCAATTTCCAAGGGCTAAGGCCGCATTTACCCAAGCTTAACAGGGCTGCTGGCACATTGTTTTTAAAAGAAGATTCGCTAAAAAAGAGACAGATCAAATAATGATTGCCGGAATACCTTCCAGCCTACCCGCAAACCGCAGCCAATCTTAAAAGAGAGCTTGCTGAAAAATTTTTTTTCCTCAAGAAAATATAAAGAACAGTCCCACTCAAGCAAAAGGTTAATTATGTTTTGAAAACTGGCAGCAAATATCCCTTTCAATTTCCTTTATAGAGCAACTGCTGCAATCAGGCTTGGCCTTACAAACACTGTAACAATGGTGGTCAATCAGCGCATGGTATTCATTATAAATGTAAATATCTTCAGGCAGATTATGCATAAAATAATCCCTTATCTTATCATAACCCGGATTTCCGTCCATCAAGCCATACCTATCCAAGAATCTTTTGGTATAGGCATCGGACACAAAGCTCGGCTTATTGCCTGCATAAAGCAGTATGCTGTCAGCAGTTTCCTTTCCGATGCCCTTCAGTGCCAGAAGCTCTTTCCTTAAGTCCCCGGTATCTTTCTTAAACATACTATCCAGGCAACCCCCATATTTTTCCTTCAGATACCTGCATAATTCCTTCAGCCGCAAGGCTTTCTGGTTATAGTACCTGGAGCTTTTAATATTTTCTGCTATCTTTTTTACATCAGAAGACAGTATTGCCTCCATGCTTAGAAGCCCGGAATCTTTTAAATTACCTATAGCCTGCTCTACATTTTTCCAGGCTACATTCTGGGTCAATATAGCTCCCACCATAACCTCAAACCTGGTTTTTGCAGGCCACCATTTCCTTGGCCCGTAAGCTGCAAGCATGCGGTTAAATATTTTTAAAAGTATCTCTCTGTCTTCCATTCTTTTCTAAAAAGTCCTTTATTACCATGGCAGCCTTACAGTCATCTTCATTGTATTCCAGGATCCTTTTAAGGATATCTTTATCCCCCGTATCCAGATACTTATTATACCACTGTATGGACAGGGCTCCTGAAGGGGTGTCATCCCTCCACTTAAACCCCAGATAAGTAGCTATATCTTTAAGTGAATAGCTCCACAGCGGCCAGTCTGAATTCCTGTATACCACATTATATAAGTCTATAACATTTTCATTTGCAAAAAGGCTGTCCAGCTCTTCCCGGCTTATTACCTGCGGATACTTATTCCTCAGCCTCTGGTAGGCAGTTCTTTCATGCGAACTGTAGTAATAGAGGGCAAAGTCATCCCGGGGAAGGGATCGGATATAAGAGAGAAAATTCCTCCAGGCCTTTTCTTCTTCTTCCGGGCTGTTTTCCCTGGCTACAAAGGAAATAAATCTTTCTCCCCTATTACTTCTCTCATACACCCCATGAAGATAGATAAAATCCTGGGTGGGGTCATCTTCGATATCAAAAAAAAGCTCGACTGAAACCCGGGGGAATTTATAAGTATCGTGGATTTTGTGGATCCCCTGCTTTACCAGATTAGCCCTGGTAACTATTTTATCCAAAGTACCCTTCCCCACGCCCCTCAAAAAACCCTTATTTTCCTTCTTAAACCTCAGCGCACTTTTCACCTGGCAGCTGCACATCTCAGCAACTTTCCGGATATTAAGATCGGCGTTAATTACATCCCTTTTGGCCCTGCCCAGGTAGAATATAAGGGTGAGGTCATCATTTTCTTCACACCACTTCCTGCAGCTGGGGTACCACTGGCAAAGCCTGCAGTCACCTCCCAGGGCAGGCTTATTTTGCTTTCTATTGCTAACCAGCATTTCCACTTCCCTTAAGGTTAATCTGTACTCATCAATCCAGGTAAGCGGATTGTTGGAACTCATGGGCTCATCTAAAAAATAATCTACCTCTCTGCCTTCGATATCAATTATCTTTCCCTTATTGTTTTTGCCAAACCCCAGCTTCTGCAAAGCTTCAGCATACAAACACAGCTGCACCGCATAATGTTTTTTTTGTCTTCCTTTCTCCCCATCCTCTGTTGCCACCTCAAAACCTCTTCCGGATTTTATATCTACGGGAATATATAAGCCGTCCTCACTCCTCTTTAGAATGTCGGGTATGCCTAACAGGTTGCCGCTTATAAGTACCCCCTGATAAATCAATGGAGTGCCTTTCTTCAGGTGCCTGAGTGTTTGCCTGTATCTTTCATCTATCCTGCCCCGGCTTAAGTCAGTAATTTTCCCCAACCCCTCAATTACCTTCTTTTCATGCTGTATCCCCTTCTCCCATAAAAGCTTAACAAAGGGGTTGGCCTCCTCAATCTTTTCATCCTGGGGACCGTATATATCCCTCCACACCTTATGAGGGCAATTTATATAGTCATACAGTTTTGAAGCGGTTATAAACATATCATTCTTATTTTCCTATAAATAAATTATAAAGCAAATTATCGCCCTGCAAGATATGAATACGCAGATTCAGGAAAAAGCCTGGGAAATGTTTAAGGGTGCGACAGAAGCATATTTAGTTTTAGCTTTTTGTTAAATATTTATATTGCTTATACTTTGGGTATTTATTTGTTTTACACCTTTCCCTAACTGCAGATAGCCGCATTTAAACTAGCCAGTGTCTCTTTTAAGATAACTTGGGCTTACTCTCCACCTTTTTCCGTCATCAGCCTTAATTGTAACTGTTTTTTGGTTTAGCCTGATAACAGTTCCGGTAATCTCATTTCCATCATTATCAATAAAATATACCCTATCCAGAATATTAAATTTCTGGACTCCTTCCATTGCCCTTTTGTTTAAGATTAAATTTAGTCTTTTTGCAATATATTCGTGAAGCTTTACTAAGTCATCATAGTCTAACAGGTTAATAAACCTTTTTAGGTCTTGTTCCAGATCCTTGTTTGACATATTTATTCCATTCATCTCAAATTAAAATACCTCTTTGTAAATAATAACAGGATATAAAAATCAAGCAAAATAATTTTTAGGTTTAAGGGTTGGTTGATGCTAATGTACATATAGAAGCAAGTATAATCGGTTATATTAGGAAAAATACTTTGAATCTTTGAATATATCTATGGTTCTTGCTTTTAAAATTAAAATTAAGAAAAATGATACTTCAGCATCTTTTTAGCAATAAG
>JBNJCW010000063.1:0-11793 GCA_051744345.1 Actinomycetota bacterium | reverse complement strand
ATAAAATACAAGGTATTAAAGTTCTTTATCCCGTAATTCAATTCATAAATTTAACTGTTGATAATCTTCAAGTTTTCAATGCAAGCGGCACCAGGATTCGAACTAGGGATAAAGGTTTGGCAGAGTTCTGCTTTACCACTTGGCTACACCACCACTTGAAGCATTAGGAAAAGTTAGTTGCCATCAAATTGGCAATTGCAATTTGCCAAAAACCATAATATAATGGCAATTAAAGGTGGCTTATTAAAAAAAATAATAAAATAAAAAAAACACTATAAGATTGATTATAAAATTGATTAGAATATAAAAAGCCAATAAAAAAATATTAATAAAGAAGTTTAAGGAGTTATCACATTGGCAATAAAGATAAAGACTAAAATCGATAAATTTGGAAGAATCGTTATTCCCAAAAAAATAAGAGACAATTTTGGAATTAGAGATAATTCAGAAGTTTTAATTGAAGCTGGAGATAATAATATAATTGTCCATCCGGAAACTACCACTCCGTTTGTCATAGATAAAGGTGGAATACTTGTTGTATGCTCTGAACCAACAGAATCTTTTTCAGATATCTTAAAGAAGGATAGAGAAAGTAGAATTAAAAGAATAACAAAGGATGTCGTTTTTTGAAGATATTTTTTGACACATCAGTATTAATTGCGGCATTTATCCAGGCACATCCTCAGCACGAAAATTCACTTCCCTGGGTACAAAGAGTTAGTAAAAAAGAAATTGAGGGTATAATTTCTGTTCACTCACTACTTGAATCCTATTCAGTTTTAACTACTCTACCGCTAAGCCCGAAAATATCTCAATCACTGGCAGCTAATATAATTAAAGAAAATATAATTTCAAATTTTAAAATCATAAAATATAATACTCTTGATTATATTAGACTGATAGATAAGCTTGCTCTTGAAAATATTTCTGGTGGTGCAAGTTATGATTCCTTGATATTATGTGCAGCAGAAAAAACGAAGGTCGACAAAATTTTAACTTTGAATGTAAATGATTTCATAAGAATAGCACCACATCTCACTAGACTTATAGAATTACCTTAAATAAAAAGCATTCTATTATAATTAACTCCTTCTAACCTGGGGAAACTTTAAGGGTAAAACCTCTTTTAGCTTTGCCACAATAGGGGTTTTATCTGTCTCTATCAGGGGCGGCTTTTTGTTTCTGGTAGGGGACTGGGAACCTTTCCCCTCTTGGGGGAAGTTTTATGTATCCTTGCCGGTTAAGGGCCAGCATATAGCCTCTTGCTGCCATGTACCTAAGATAGCCTTTAGGCTTACGCCCAGCCGGCAGCTTGGCAGAATTTTAGACAGAGAATACCTGCTATCCTTTGGGTTATCAGCCATAAGTTTATCAATAAGCGCATGCATCTGTGGTGGCCACATGGCCACGGTATTACCCCCAGTTCCATGATGGTTAACTTATGTCACAGATGGAGAATAAACGCAAAAGCTCTTTTTTAAAAATTAACCTGCGAATCTTTCTCCACAACATTGTATCCTGAAGGCTGGGGTATTGGCCCCAGATTAAAGCATTAAACCCGCTTGCCTTCAAGGCAGTCTTCTTGGAGCTACCTTTGGGCCAGAACCTAAACCGGCCACTTGATAACCTCTCCTTGGCAAGCCAGAACCCCCTGCCGCCTGTAACCAGTATTTTTACCGAGATCCTTCTTTTATTGGTAAACACAAAAGAGGCAGCCAAAGAAGGGGTCAGCCTCCAGGACATTTTTGCATATGGCTGTCAACCCATCAATCCCTTTTCTATAAGTATAGGTACTCTACTGCTATACGTATCTGCATATGGGGAGCCTGCCGCTGTCATAGGCTGGCCTTTAAGTTCTATAAATGGGGGGTATCTTTTCCCATTGTCTTTTTTTCAGGATATAGCCTATCTTTTAGATCGTCATAACTTAAAGCCTAAATGTGTGGGCTACCCGGGAATGACCCTGGCCAACTCTGCTGCCTTAGACCAGAGGTGCTTGGGGATGGGATCCCGTACACTTTTTTTGTTTTTTCTCCAGCGCCAAAGCTCATCCTTTACCTTCGCAAGGTTGGGGAGGTATGTTTTTTGGCACTTGATTTTTCATCGGTTATCCTCTTCGATTGTTTTTGGTTATGCTTCCATAAAATAAGAAACTATAGTTGAAAAGTTTAATATCGGCTGTTTTACACTTTCAGTTTTTTTGGTAGTTTTGGCTTCATTCTTAACTTCTCTTAAACGGTTCTTAAAAAAGGAAAGGCCCTGTTTTCGCTGCAAAAGCACAAGCACTTTTTTTTAAGGCCGCCGCAAGGGGGTAAAGAAAATAAGCAGGGCAAGTGGCGGGGTTCCATTTACCATTTTACCCTTGCCCTATTTTTTAGAACCCTTTAGGATACATATATGCTGAATTATTGCCGGGGCATAGAGCAGAAAAGCATAAGTGTATAGCAGATATTTGCTTGCTTCAAAAAATTGTGTGATAAACTTTTTAAAATAGGTGAAAGAAACGGATGAATGATAAGAAAAATGCTAAGCCTGAACTAAATATTTTAGAAAAGATTGATGCTGAGGATGGATTAATTATATTAAAAAGGCTTGCCCAGGAAGATGTCTCCCTTTTAAAAAGGATTGAGCTTGCTGCATTGGAATATTTCAGGGAAATAGAGGTTGAAGACGTAGCCGAGGAGGTATTTTGGGAACTGGATAACCTTTTAGTGGAAGATGTCTGGGATCAATCAGGTCCTACAAGATATGGGTATGTAGATTCAACCGAGAAAGCATGGGAGATGTTTGAAAATGCTATAGAGCCATGTTTGCGGGAGCTGAAGAAACGCCAGTCTCTTCACATGGAAGAGGAGGCAAAAAAGTATTGTATGGGCATAATGAAAGGTATCTACCTGTTTGAAAAAGAGTCGGAAAATGAATTTAAAGACTGGGCCGTAGATGCTCCTGGTGAAATTTCGGAAAAAGTCTTTAACCAATGGAAAAAAGACTGCATAAACCAAAATGATATTGAAGAAATGAAAAAATTTATAAAGAGAAATTTTCCAGACTACAATATTCAGGAATATTAAAGGGACTGGTAGATAATTGAAAGGGGCGCTGATTTGAAAAACAGAAACAGCCAGGATTTCGTAAAACAAATAGAGGATGCATTAGAATTAGATACATTTATCCCTTATAGCCGTGTATGGGTTTTTGTCAAAAATTTACAAAAGGTTGAAGATAAAATCTATACCTTGATTGAAAACGGGCAGGCCGAGCAGGCTGTTTATTTATATGAAATATTTCTTGCAGGCTGTTACGGAAAAGCAGATGAGATCGATGACTCTAGCGGTGATCTGGGCATGTTTTTTGAGCAACTGTTTTGCGGCTGGATTGAGGCCAGGCAGGAAGCTAATTATGATCCCAAACAAACCGTAAACCAGGTTTTAAAATGGATGGAGAATGATGATTATGGTTTTTGCTATGATATTGAAAAATCAGTAGTTGAAGTATTCGGCAGCAATGAATTAGAAATATTTGAATCAATCATTAAATCCCGCTTTGATGAAGCATACGGTTCTACAAAAGGCAAAGAGGTTATAGAGGCTTACCATTTCCCTCACCCAGTTAGGAAGAATTCAGAAATTTTAAAAATCATCTACCGCGAAAAAAATGACACCTCATCGTACCTGAGCCTATGTGAAAAAATAGGCATAACCCCAGAAGACTGTGAACAGATTGCTCTGCTGCATAAAAGCAATAATTATTTTCAGGAAGCGCTAAGCTGGGTGGATAAAGGTCTTCAATTGGAGCAAAAAAGAAACTGGCAATATGGATCCAGCTTTTGCCTGGAAAGGCTAAAGCGGCAATTATCAAGTTTGTTGGGAAATAATGACTATGCAATAAAGAGCGCATGGGCGGAATATAAAAAATATCCATCAGTGTACTCCTATGATGAACTAATGGAATATGTGGGGAAAAAAGATTCAGGTTTTTGGCATAAAAAAGCGATTGAAGTAGCCAAAAAAGCACCACTGGATTCAGCCATTGAAATACTGGTCCAAAAAAAAGAATTGGGCATTCTTTGCCAGCGAATACTGACGGCCAAAGATGAAGAATTGGAAGATATCAGTCATTATAAAACGGAAGAAGCGGCTAAGGCCTTATGCCATAAAAACGCTTTGGCGGCAGCCAAGGTTTACTGTGCTCTGGGGATGCGTATACTGAAAGCAGGAAAGAGTAAATACTATGATGTAGCTTTGGAACATTTTCTAAAGGTAAAAACGATATATATTAAAAACAATGCAAAACAGAAATGGTCCTCTGTGGTTAGCGGTATCCGTGAGAAGCACGGCCGCAAATACAGTTTTATGCCCTTTTTTGAGGAGTTAGTTTCAGGAAAGTACCCTCCGGTAAAGCAAACATTTGCCCAGATGGCAAAAAAGAAATGGGATAAGCAAACAGGCTCACAATAGGCTCAAAAAAACAGGCGCTGATGTATATGGCAAGAGGCAGGGGAGGCGTTTTTTGCCTGCAGCATTGGGTAAGAGCTAAATCATTACTGCTGGTTATAAACGGATTTCCTGAAATTTCCGGCAAAAGTATGGTCAGGAGCACTGCTGTTTTGGCCTCATTTGACAACCGGAGGCCTCTTTTATATATTGGAAATCTAAATTATAAGGTTTATAATTTCTTTTATGGATATAAGCAAAGAGATTGAGAAGTTAAACATACAACTGGCTTATCCTGTCAAGCCATATCTTAGCCTTAAGCAAATACTTTATAATTTTGACAGCCAGACACGGTTATCCATTGCCCAGGAGTTGGGTATTAGATTACGCATGAATCTCTCCAAGGAAAAAGAGATTTCCAAAATGCTGCAGCATATGCTGGATAAAAAAAGGATCGAGCATATATTGCTTATTTTAGATCAAAATGAGTATGACCTGTTTCTTCAGCTGCTTGAAAAAGATTATACACAGGATAATGCACTTTCCTTTTGGCCGAGCCTATTCATGATAGAACAGAAGCTCCTATTTTCTTTCTATGATGAAGGCAAAGTATTTTTTATTATCCCCCAGGAGATTAAAACCATATACAGTGACCTGGATAAAAAACAATTTAAACCATTAAGGGCCAGTTACCAAGAGGTACACGGGTATCTTATGGCCCTTAGCAACCTCTATGGCTATTTTGAGCGCTATAAGCTGGTGGAGATATTTAATTACCATAATCAGCAAAAACTTAGCATAAAGGAATGTAACACCATTTGTGACCATCTCTGCTATAAATACCAGAATTATTATGGGTTAGAAGAGTTTATTATAAGTGATTATTTTGCTGAGGAAAATATAGAGGAACTGGAAGGCCTGTTAGAGCAAACCATGGACATCCCTTATTATCTGCCTACCAAAGACGATATCTTATTGTGGGAAGAAAATGATTTTTATATGACTCCCCAGCTCCTTGCTTTACAGGATTATATGGTTTATAACATGGGTATTGATGCAGACACTGCCGCTATCCTGGTAGAAGATATAGATATTTTAGCTGAAATGGAACTGCCAATTCAGGAGGTTATCCAAGAATTTGAAAATAGGGATATTTATTTTGCCTCCAGAGCCCAGCTGGAGGATATTATTCCTTTGATTGTCGACGTTTATAATCATACGAGGGTTTGGTCAAATAGGGGGCATACCTATGCAGAAATCGTAAAATTGACTCCCCGATCCATACCCAATAGATTCGATCAGCCTGTTGAGGCTCTCATCCAGGGGAAACGAGTGGTCCTGAAGGTAGCTAAGGATGGTCTCTGTTTTTGCGGAAGCGGAAAAAAGTATATACATTGCTGTGGCAGCAATGTTTTTTGAATTTCTGCTTCCGGCAAAAAAGAAAATTGGCTTGGTCTCAAAGAAAAGTGCATTCAAATTTAGCATACAAACCCTGGGTTTTTTAAAATAGGGAGGCTGGAACTAAAAAGGGATGAATAACATGGATTTTGGCTCAGCTATTGAAAATACAGTGGCTGATTTTGATGCTTTTCTTGATTATATTGAGTCCGAGAATCCACCACTGTCTTTAAAAAGAGGTGAATTGGGCAAAAAGGATTCATTTCGGCTAAATCAGCTGCTTCATTACCGGAAGGATGTCTGCAAACCTAATTATACACAGTACCAGTATCCGGTGCTACATCTTTTGTTTTTTGTTGCCTTGGAAGGCGATCTCTATGTAAAGGCCCATCAGCAGGGAAGAGGTCGGTTGTTGAAGACCTCTGCATACGAGCAGTTTAGGCAATTAAATATGTATGAAAAGTATACATATTTAATCCAGACCTACTGGACCAAATATGATTTCTGGAATAATTTTAGCAAATATTTAAGTGTAAACTATTTTTATGATTTCCTTAAAGCAATGGCCAATTCCAAAAAGCCGCAATGGGTGGTAAAAGAGGGCCAGTTTAACCTGGATATAATTTATGCCAAAGATTCTTCTTTTTATCAGCAACTGCATTTTTTTGGATTTGGAGATTACCAGTTCCAGGACGAACAGGAAGCTTTTTATAAAGATTCCATAAAAGATTTTAGGGTCAATGCGTTGGGCATATATGCCAGCCGTTTCCTTATCCAGGAAGCCCTGGCCTTATGGAACAATCCCCTTATAGAAAATTTAATGGCAAAAAAGAAAAAGCCTTTCCCCAAGGTAGGGGAACCGTTTGCTGTATTTAGGCAATTCTTCCCCTCACAAAAAGTGGAAAATACAATTACCTATGTCGATGAATTTGACAGGAGCGGGGTATATACATTCAAGGTCAGTTTATGCAGCAGCATATGGAGAAAGATACGAATAGCCCATTACCACAGCCTGGAGGATTTACACTTTGCTATCCAGGAAGCTTTTGATTTTGACCATGACCATCTTTATGCCTTCTATGTGGGCGGGAACCAAAGGACCGGAAAGGCAATCTGCGGTGTTGAAGTCGAAGAGGAAGACTGGACCGCAGACAGGGCAGCCATTGCAGATCTGAAACTGTTTAAAGGCCAGAAATTTTTTTATCTGTTTGATTTTGGAGATGAATGGTGGTTTGAGCTGAAGCTGGTTGATATTGACCAGAAATCACCTTTCCCTCCCAGGCCGGAGATTATAGCACAAAAAGGCAAGTCCCCGCAGCAGTATCCTGATTGGGATGCAGAGGATTGATGTCTTGGCTTTTTCTCACCTGAGGTCTGCATTTTCCTGTTTGGGTAAAAACATGGTTTTTAGTGGTTGTCCATTTTAATAGACATCTTGTATCAAGACCACCATTTTTGGTACCAACTCTCCTGGATCCAAGGTAGGAGTATTGGCATAAAGAGGAAGGTTTTAGGGCAGTTTGTATGTATAAATTATCCACCATGGATGCCGCATAGAGTGGGATTATGCCTTCAAAGAGAGGAAAAAGATAAGGTGTGGTAAGCTGTACATACACTGCCTGGATAGAAAAGACACATGATTATGAGTGTAAAAATTATTTGCCGACATTGCCAATACGCCTGCAGTCATAATGGGTATACATCGGGTCAGCTCAGGTTCAAGACCGAAAACTGTACGGACAAAATAATGGAGGAATTTAGATTTTGTTTCCCCACCTATTCAATGATGATTTGCCGGGTTGCAGATCAATCCTTATCCCGTTTCTCCATATAAAGAGATTGGGAGGGAAGCAATAGAAAGGGGTATTGTAGCCAAGGTAAGCCAGATAACCCTATGAAGGTAGCTGGCCCAAGATGCTATAGCCTCCTGGCTATAGCACAGCTACGATATTTCTCAGAGATCCTGACTTTTCATAACAAAGCAGGAAAGGTTTTAGGCTCTTGAGGGTTCTAACAGGAAAAAAATCCTGGAAGGCAACGGATTACGTAGCAGAATATATTGGTTATGAGCCATTAGAGCCAGGTTTGCCTGTTTTTATTCTAATGATGCGCACGGTTTCCTCGGTTGCAATTACAAAATTGTTGGCAAGTCTGGCAGAATAGGATTCTAATACATGCTGTAATACAGCAATTTTATTCTTGGGCCTTTCAGACTTTAATCTTAAAAGTATTACACCTTTGTGGGGTTTCCCTATCCGAAATATAAGTTCGCCAAAATCTTTGTCGTTTGTGATCAGAATATAGTTTTCAAGATTTGCTTTCTCTATAATGCTCTGATCGTCTAAGCCTTTTGCACCATCGTAGATAGAAAATACATCGTGTCGCAAACCGCTAAGCCATTTGGCAACCATAGGACCAGTACATTCATCAATGAGAAAGCGCATGATTTAAACCTTTTCTACCAGAGGCATAAAGGTTGTATCTTCAAGTATTTCAGAAGCGTATAGCAGGCAAGCTAAAATATCTTCTTTGGTTAGCCCCTTATATTCATTTAAGATTTCTTCAACCGTTGCTCCCTGTGCTAATAGATTCAAGATGTATTGCACAGTTAACCGTGTACCCTTTATGACAGGTTTTCCTGACATAATTTTAGGATTTACTGTGATACGTTTAAGTAATTGTTTTTTTTCCATTTTAATTACCTAGCTAATAACCATACAGACATAATTAACTCTACAACCTATAGGTTACTCTAAAGGGCGATCTTTTACAACTTCATACAGGTCTTTGGATAAAAGATAGGTAATATTTTTAAAAAAGATCTAAGCTATTAAGCGAACATATTTTTTACCGCGTTTATCCGTTGCTATTTAGAATTATTATTTCTTAGGACAGTTCTCTTTATGCGCTATTTCCACCTTTTTAAACGTCGCTTCCGGTAAGGAATGAGAAAGTTTGCATACCTCTGATTGTCTTTCTGAAAGTTAGCTGAATTTTGGCTGAGTTTCCAACCTTTTCCTACTATGCCTTAAAAATATCAAGAAAATATATGACTAAAATAATGATTTTTCCGACAGCTATTCACTGATTATGTACTCTGCTGCTATAGAATTTCTAATATCTGCAAGATAGATAAGCCGGAATATTCAATTGCCAGTTTTATTCCTTGCCTTTCTAGCCGGGGAATGTTGTAGATTTTCTACTACTAAATATTGGGCTTCACTAGCAAGTGCCACTTCCAAAAACGGTTCATCATCTTCATCTGGCAGTCTTCTGGCAAGAGGTTTGGCTGCAGTTAGATGTCCATTTATTTTTATTTGTTCAAGTGAATCATTTACAGAATCCTGGCAAAATGAAAATTTTTCCCGGATTAAACCACTCCTATATTCAGAAAGAATTCTGGAGTCATAGCAGAGTTTCAAATCTCTTGATGCTGCTTGCCTTATGATTTGGTCTGGTGACCCAAATGGAGAAAGCAGCCCTGATGAAGCTGGGCTGTAGGATAGGTAGAAACAGTCTAAGAACACATACTCAATATAATTTAGCCTACCTGGTGCCGTATTTATTCAGACGGCTTGATATTGCATTAAAGGCAATCCCTGCCACAAACTTGTCCCCATTGCTGTTGTAATGCAGGCCGTCTGATAGGAACTGGTTTGGGTTTCCGGTCTGCACAATGGGATTGTATAAATCCACAAATACTGCCCCTTGCTGGGCACAGACCTGGCTGGTTATTGAATTCATGGTTCTAAGGGCTTCATTGGCGCCTTCCTGGGTTTTGGATTCATTCTTGGGGCCGGTAGACATAACTACTACCATGGCATTGGTATTGGATTTTATGGTGCTTATCATGGTACCCAGGTAATGCCTGAAAGCTTCCGGAGAGGTACGGTAGGTGCCTGAGGATATGTCTGCGTCATTGGTGCCGTAGTTTATTATAAAGATGTAGGGGTTCTGGCCCAGTATACCAGAGCTTAGCATGCGGTTATAGCCCATGACTACTGTTTCTCCGCCTTTTCCGCTTTTTATGAAGTTAAAGTCCCCATAGGGGTATCTCTGCTCAAACATGCTGTTTAGGATGCTTGTCCACCCTGTCCTTGATACCTGGGAGTCTCCCATTACTGCTACATTATAGCTGTAATTTGCCACTGCCATAAAGGTTGCCGAGCCTGAATCTATTTCCTTTCCATCATATATCAGGGTGCCGGTGGCGGTAAGGTTGGTTCCGTGGGTTATGCCAGGACTTACTTTTATCCGGTAAGAGCAGCTGTACTGCTGACCGGGTTTTAGCTCAGGGATAGTTGCATCCAAACTGCTTCCGGACTGTTCCAGGCTGGCTTGGCCGAAATTGCCGTCTAGATAGGTGGTATTGGCAGGTATTATGTTTTTAAGCAGAATGTTGGTAGCTTTTCCATCCCCTGCATTTTTAAATGATACTGTATACCTTATGGTATCATTGGCCAGAAGGTCTCCGCCATTTTCATCTGCTGCGCTGAAGCTAAAATCAACCAGTTCGGGAAATGCCCTTACCAATAGTTCTATGATCTCAAATTCTTTCTGGGTCTGGCTTGCTCCCATAACGGGCTCAAAAAGTATTTTGGTATTATCTTCCAAATCCTGTTTTACTTCTAAGGTGTATTTAAAAGACAGGCTGTGGTTACTTTGAAGCTTGTCAATATGAACAATAGGATTATCTGTAGCATTCTCAATATAAGCATCGCCATTGCTGGTGAAGCTGTTATTTACATATTCGGTATGCTGGGGAAGAAGGCCCTCTACTTTCAGATTCCTTGCTGTCATATCACCGCTGTTTTCTATAAAAAAGCTGATATCAAGGCTGTCTCCCATTCTCAGGTACTCGGTGCCTGGATCTTTTATTTGGTAATATGAGGAAGAAAGGTTTACCTGACTTATTACCTCAGTTTGGAGATTAGCTGTAAAATATTTTGTCTCCTGTTCTTCAAATCTTTCCCTGAAGTAATCTATCCTGAATCCTTCCGTTGAAATGATAGTTCCGCTATCCAGAGGTGAATCTATAATTACCTCATAGGATACAGTTTCTTTCTGGCCTGCTTCCAGGCTATCTATAACAAAGTTTATAATGCCTTCACCGGTATACTTAAGGTAGCTGTAGTCTTTTTCTACCAGGATGGTATGCTGGGGAATCTCTGTTTCTATTAAAATGGTGCTGACGGGCACCCTTCCCTCATTTTTTATGGTAATCTCATAGGAAAGGGTATCACCGGGTTTCGCCTCATTATTGGAAGCAGACATATAGTTAGAGTCTTCAGAGGCAAAATTAGGGATATCCAGGTACTGGTTGTAGTACATATATGCCAGGGGCAGGGCTATAGCCAGTAAAACTATTACTGAGGCTATGGCTATAAAGGTTTTGGTTTTTATAAATTTTTTAAATTTGCTTTTCTTTTCCAAACTTGCAATGCCATAAATTATTAAAGTATTTTATTATACAAGATAAGGGGGGAATAGAAAAACCTGTTTTTTAAAATTTAAGGGAGAGGGTTTTAATTATAATACTTTCTGCATTTGGTATTTTTTAAATCCAACCTCTTTTTAGAATACCACAAAACCAGGATGTTTTCGGTATGCGTAAACTTAAAAATTGCCCCTGTTTTGTAATATCATCATCCCTAAAAATTACTATTGAGAAGATGCCTGGCACAATTAAGGATTGTTAAAACATCCTTGATTTTTAAAATAAATTAGTTTGATACCTCTTCTTAGGGTAAAAGATGCCCCCTATAATTTTGGATTTTCTTATCTATTATTACGGCCGGTAGTTATTTTTATCTCTGACAATCCCAGTGTGTGTCTGCTCGTGCAAAGATTATAGGCTGGGGATCCGAAAGCAAATTCTTATAAGTTATATCATGGGATAAACTGCATAATAAAGTCCAAATAGCCCCTAATACCGCCATTTCGGTTATGTCTTTTTGCAGAC
>JBNJCW010000062.1:0-11798 GCA_051744345.1 Actinomycetota bacterium | reverse complement strand
GGTATATAAGCGGTAACTTCCGCCCCATTAGTAAGCCTCACCCTGGCCACTTTCCTCAAAGCAGAATTAGGCTTTTTTGGCGTTGTGGTATAAACCCTTACGCAGACACCCCTTCTTAAGGGATTATTCTGCAGGGCGGGCGTTTTCTTCTTTTTCCCTATTTTTTTTCTTCCTTTTCTTACTAACTGATTAATCGTAGGCATAAAACCTTACCTTTTCCTTAAAAATTAATAAATATAACAGTATTGTTGTTGAATTTATTCTCTCCAACTTGGAGACACGAAAAAAGAATTTATCATTATAGGATTAAAATGTCAATAATCAATTACTTATTTGTCCCCAAATTCAGGCCCTATTACAAGTTTATCTCTAAATTCTCCGTATCTTCCTCCTCATTTTCCTGATGTATTTCTATTTCACCCTCATCTTCTTCCCTGTATCCGGGGTATACGAGCTCAATGCTCCTGTAATTGCTCATCCCGGTACCGGCAGGTATGGATTTGCCCAGGATTACATTTTCCTTAAGCCCGGATAGATAATCTACCTTGTTTTCCAGGGCAGCATCAGTAAGCACCCTGGTGGTTTCCTGGAATGATGCCGCCGCCAGGAAACTGTCTGTTGCCAGTGAAGCCTTGGTTATGCCCATAAGATTCTGGGAGGCAGTGGCGGTATTCTTCATCTGGGAAGAAAGTTCCCGGTTAACCCGGTTAAAATGCAGCCTGTCCACCAGCTGCCCGGGCAGGAATTCACTGTCACCCGGATCGATTATGGTCACTTTTTTCAGCATTTGCCTGGTTATAACTTCCACGTGCTTATCATTAATATCCACGCCCTGAGACTTATAAACATTCTGTATCTCCCTTACCAGATATTGCTCACATGCCTTTATTCCTCCTACCCGCAGGATATCATGCGGGTTCTTGGGGCCTTCGGTCAGCTGATCACCGGCATGCACCTTCTGCCCGTCATCTATCCTCAGCTTGGTACGGGTAGGCACCTGGTAGGTTTTCTCGGTCTCCCCATCATCGCTTTTTAAGGTTATCATGTTAAAGCGGGAATTAATTTCCTCTATCTTAACCTTGCCGCTTATGTCTGCTATATAAGCATGCTCTTTGGGCCTTCTTGCCTCAAACAGCTCTACTACCCTGGGCAGACCGCTGGTAATATCAATACCCTCAAAAGTCTTTTCATGTTTGTGCACATGAGTCTTCCTTTTGGCAGTCATAACAATCTTGGCAAACACTTCTCCCGCTTCTACATTTATGTTCTTATTCAGTATAAGGATCTCGCCCTTGGGTATGATTACATCAACTACGTCTCCCCTTTCCATCTGTACCTTGAAAACAAGCTTATGGGGGATATGTTCAATATTTATCTCCATGCTTTCGCTGCCGTCCTCGCTGAAATCACTTTTATCAAGGCCAAGCTCGGAAAGCATTTGTTCTAAGAGCAGCAGCTTGCCCTTAACCGGTGATTTTATCTGCCTCTGTATAACAGTAGAAGCAACCCCTCCCGTATGGAATGTACGCATGGTAAGCTGGGTACCTGGCTCTCCGATGGACTGGGCAGCTATAATTCCTACAGCCTCCCCAATTTCCACTATCTTTCCGGTGGCCAGGTCCCTGCCATAGCACTTCTGGCAGATACCCTGCTCGCTTTCACAGGTAAGCGGCGAACGTATCCTGATACTCTCAATATTGGCATGGATAAGCTTGTGCAGCTGCCTCTCCGTAATCTCATCTCCAGGCTGTATTATCTGCTTTTCAGTATTCGGGTTTACTATATCCTGCTGGCTCACCCTTCCTATAAGGTTTGTGTTTGGCTCGCCTTCCAGAGTAAGTACGTAAAGGTTGATGCCTTCTTCGGTACCGCAATCATCCTCCCTTATCATTGTATCCTGGGCAACATCAACCAGCCTCCTGGTTAGATAACCGGAATCGGCTGTCCTCAATGCTGTATCTGCAAGTCCCTGCCTTGCGCCGTGAGTGGATATAAAGTATTCCAGGACAGTAAGGCCCTCCCGGAAGTTTGACTTTATGGGCCGGTCAATAATATCGCCCCTGGCATTTGCCACCAGGCCCCTCATGCCGGCCAGCTGCCGGAGCTGCTTGATATTACCCCTGGCCCCGGAAGTAGCCATCATATAAACCGGATTAAACTTATCAAAATTCTTCTCCATGGCCTCGGCTACCTTTTCATTGGTCTGGGACCACAGCTGTATGACCCTCTGGTGCCTCTCGAATTCTGTTATAAGGCCCTGCTTGTAATAATCCTCGATCTTCTCAATCTTTTCCTCTGCCTTCCTTAACAGGCCCTTTTTCTCGGTGGGAGTGGTTATATCGTCAATTCCTATGGTAAGCCCTGACCTGGTTGAATACTTGAATCCATATTCTTTGATATTGTCCAGTATCCTGCTTACCTGTTCATTGGGATAATTGATTGCCACCTCAGAGATTATGGATATAAGCTCTTTTTTATCCACTTCCTTGTTTACAAACCTGAAATCATCAGGAAGCAGGTCATTGAATATCAGCCTGCCCAATGTGGTCTTGGCTCTTTTACCGTTAAGGCTGAACATTATGGGGGTATGCAGGCTTATAAAACCATAGTCATAATCCATAAAAGCACTATCCTTGCTGCTGTAAAACCTCTTGGCTTCTTTTTTGCCCTCCCTTTCAGAAGTAAGGTAATATATCCCCAGAACCATGTCCTGGGTAGGAGTAACTATAGGCTCGCCGCTGGCAGGAGAAAGCAAATTCTTTGAAGACATCATAAGCATTATTGCTTCTGTCCTGGCCTCATTGGAAAGAGGCAAATGGACAGCCATCTGGTCCCCATCAAAGTCAGCATTAAACGGGGGGCATACCAATGGGTGTATCTGTATGGCCTTTCCTTCAACCAGTATGGGCATAAATGCCTGAATGCCCAGCCTGTGGAGCGTAGGAGCCCGGTTAAGCAGGACAGGATGGTTCTTTATTACCCCCTCAAGGACATCCCAAACCTCATTGGTACCCTTATCAACCATTGTTTTTGCATTTTTTATGTTCTGTGCATAGCCCTCATCAACCAGCCTCTTCATTACAAAAGGCTTAAACAGCTCCAAAGCTATCTCCTTTGGCAAGCCGCATTGCGAAATTTCCAGATTGGGGTTTACCACTATAACCGAACGGCCGGAGTAGTCTACCCTTTTTCCCAGAAGATTCTGTCTGAATCTGCCCTGTTTTCCTTTAAGCATATCGCTTAAGGATTTAAGGGGCCGGTTTCCTGCACCAAGAACCGCCCTTCCCCTTCTGCCGTTATCAAACAGGGCATCAACCGCTTCCTGGAGCATCCTTTTTTCATTATTTATGATTATTTCCGGTGCACCAAGCTCCAGCAGTTTTTTCAGCCTGTTGTTTCTGTTTATTACCCTTCTGTAAAGGTCGTTTAGGTCTGAAGTAGCAAACCTTCCGCCATCCAGCTGTACCATTGGCCTAAGATCGGGAGGTATTACAGGCAGAATATCCAAAACCATGTATTCGGGCTTGTTTTCCGAACCAATAAAGGATGATATTATTTTCAGCCTTTTTATAGCACGGTTCCTTTTCTGGCCCTTTGAATTTGTAATAATCTCCTTAAGTTCCTCTGCTTCCTTGGCGCAGTCTATATTGCCCAAAAGTTTTTTTACGGCTTCAGCGCCCATTCCCCCGTCAAAATAATCTTTATAAATTTCCTGCATCTTCTTAAACAGGGCTTCATCTGAAACCAGCATTTTTTCCTCAAGGTTAAAGAAAAAGGTATGGGCCCTTTCAATCAGCTCCATTTCATCCTTATATATATCTTCCTCCTCTTCCAGGAGGTCACCTGTTTCCTTCTTTATCTTCTCAACCTTTGCTTCAATATCATCCATTCCCCCGATATTTTCATCAACAGCTTTCAGTTCCTGGATATCCTCTACATTTTCGTATTTTCCAATTATCTCATCCCTGTTGGTCTCAAGCTCCTCGATTCTTAATTTATGCAGCTCATGGGCTTCAGTTACAGCATTATTTTTAATTTCCTCTATCTTTTCTTTTTCCTGCTCAATCTTTTCCTTGTCCAGAGAAGTGACTATATAGGAGTCAAAATAGAGCACCTTCTCCAGGTCTTTAGGGCTCAAATCAAGGATATAGCCCATCCTGGAGGGAACGCCTTTAAAAAACCATATATGTGAAACCGGAGAAGCCAGTTCAATATGCCCCATCCTTTCCCTTCTTACATTGGACCGGGTTACCTCTACTCCGCACCTCTCACAGATAATGCCCTTAAAACGGACCCTCTTGTATTTGCCGCAGTAGCATTCCCAATCCTTGGTAGGGCCAAAAATCCTTTCACAGAACAGGCCGTCCTTTTCCGGCTTGAGTGTCCTGTAATTAATAGTTTCAGGTTTCTTTACTTCGCCATTAGACCATGACCTTATCTTTTCAGGTGAAGCAAGCCCTATTTTGATTGCGTCAAAATTGTTTACATCTATATTTATAGCCATGTATAAATTCCTCCCAAAAAATTTTTTTATCCCTTCTTAGCATCCTCTTCTTCTTTTTCGATGCTGTTGCCAAAATCAATACCTAAATCCTTTACTGTCCGCATTATCTCATCTTCCTCGGCAGAAACATCTACCTCCTTGCCCTCTTCAGATATTACCTCTACATCCAGGCCAAGGCTTTGCATTTCCTTGATCAAAACCTTAAATGATTCAGGTATCCCCGGCTTTTCTATATTTTCCCCTTTTACTATGGATTCATAAGTTTTGACCCTGCCTACCACATCATCCGACTTTATGGTGAGCATTTCCTGAAGCGCATATGCTGCTCCGTAAGCCTCAAGAGCCCAGACTTCCATTTCTCCAAACCTCTGCCCGCCAAACTGGGCTTTTCCGCCCAACGGCTGCTGGGTTACCAGCGAATAAGGGCCGGTAGACCTTGCATGAATCTTGTCATCAACAAGATGCAAAAGCTTCATAACGTATGCATAACCTACAACTATCTCATCTGAAAGCTTGTCCCCGCTCCTTCCATCAAAAAGAGCTGTTTTGCCGTTACGGGGCAAACCTGCCTTTTCCAGCAAATCTAATATCTCCGTTTCTGTCCCCCCGTCAAATATGGGAGAAGAGCAGTAAATCCTGCCGTCTTCTGAAGCCGGGACCCCTTTTCCGTCCCAGCCCTGGTTTGCTGCCCATCCCAGGTGGGTTTCAAGAACCTGGCCTACATTCATTCTGGAAGGCACACTCAAGGGATTGAATATTATGTCTATGGGTATGCCGTCTTTTGTATAAGGCATATCCTCTTCAGGAAGCACTGTGGCAATAACGCCTTTGTTTCCATGCCTTCCGGCAAGCTTATCCCCGGTAGATATCTTCCTTTTCTTGGCTATGAAAACCCTCACCAGTTCATTTACCCCGGGAGGAAGATCATTTCCCTTCTCCCTGGAAAATATCTGAACATCCAGCACCTTTCCGTATTCTCCGTGGGGGACCTTAAGAGAACTGTCCCTTACTTCCCTGGCCTTCTCTCCAAAAATAGCCCTGAGGAGTTTTTCCTCTGCAGTCAGCTCTGTTTCCCCTTTGGGGGTGATCTTTCCTACCAGTACATCCCCGGGCTTAACCTCGGCTCCTATCCTGATTATTCCCCTCTCATCAAGGTTGGCCAAAACCTCTTCCCCTACATTGGGTATATCCCTGGTAATCTCTTCGGAACCCAGTTTGGTCTGCCTGGCTTCCAGCTCCTGCTTGGATATATGTATGGAGGAAAGGATATCCTCCTTTACCAGCCTTTCTGATATGATAATGGCATCCTCGTAGTTATATCCTTCCCAAGACATAAACGCTAAAAGCAGATTCCTGCCCAATGCCAGCTCTCCCCTGCCGGTAGCAGGGCCGTCAGCAATAATGTCTCCTTTTTTAACCTTATCCCCCTGGTTAACCAGCGGCCTCTGGTTTATGCAGGTTCCCTGGTTTGACCTCTGGAATTTATAAAGCTTGTATTCAATAACTTTACCGCCCTTATACCTTACCTTTATAGATTCCGAAGTAACCTCAGAAATCTCGCCGTCATCAGCAGCAATGATAAGCTGCCCGCTATCCCTTGCAACCTCAGCCTCCATGCCGGTTCCTACCAGCGGGGGCTCAGGGTTGATGATGGGCACAGCCTGACGCTGCATGTTTGAACCCATCAGGGCACGGTTAGCATCATCATGCTCCAAAAAGGGAATCAGTGACGCAGCAGCACTGAAAAGCTGTTTGGGTGATATATCCATATAATCTATAAGCTCATTCTCCACAGCCATAACCTCTCCGCCCGATCTAGAGAGAACCTTATCTTCTACAAATTTCCCCTCGCCGTCCAGGATAGCCGTTGCCTGAGCAATTACAAAATTTTCCTCCTCATCTGCAGCCAAAAAGTCTACCTTTTTGGTAACTTTGCCGTTTTCCACTTTCCTGTAGGGAGTCTCTATAAAACCGTAATCATTTAATCTGGCAAAAGTAGCCAGGGAGCCTATCAGCCCAATATTGGGCCCTTCCGGAGTTTCAATAGGGCACATTCTCCCGTAATGGGAAGCATGCACATCCCTTACCTCAAAACCAGCCCTCTCCCTGCTCAAGCCTCCAGGGCCTAAAGCAGAAAGCCTTCTTTTGTGGGTAATTTCAGCAAGCGGATTGGTCTGGTCCAGAAACTGGGAAAGCTGCCCGCTTCCGAAAAACTCTTTTAAGCTGGCTACCAGCGGCCTTATGTTAATAAGTGTTTTGGGAGTTATTTCTTCTATATCCTGTGTGGTCATCCTTTCTTTTACCACCCTCTCCATCCTGGAAAGCCCAATCCTTATCTGGTTCTGTATAAGTTCGCCGACATGCCTTACCCTCCTGTTGCCGAAATGGTCTATGTCATCTATCTCTCCGATTCCGCTCATAAGCTGAACCAGGTATTTTATGATAAGGAATATGTCTTTGGTATGGAGTATATTCTCATTGGAAGAATCCACTTCCATTATTTTATCTATAGCTTCCAGCCTGGCCATTACCTCTTTATCGATTTTTTCTTCAAGTTTCTGGTTTAGCTTATGCCGGCCTACCTTGCCCAGATCATACCTTTTTGGATTAAAAAACATTGCATGTATAAGGCTGCTGGCACTCTCTACGGTCGGAGGCTCTCCCGGCCTCAGCTTTTTGTATACTTCTATCAGCGCCTCTTCTGCAGTTTCCGTAAAATCCTTTTCCAGCGTATTTTTTATGCACTCCTCCTGGTCATAGGATCCAAACAGGTTTAAAAGATCCTGGTTGCTGCCGAAACCAAGAGACTTTAGAAACACACTCAGAAGAAACTTCCTTCTTCTGTCAATCCTTACATAGGCCACACCCTTTTTATCAGTCTCAATTTCTATCCAGGAGCCCCTGCTGGGAATCACCTTGCACATGTATAATTCATTCTCGGTTTTCTTATCTATATCAGTATCATAGAAAACACCAGGAGAACGTACCAGCTGGGAGACTATTACCCTTTCAGTCCCGTTAATGATAAAGGTCCCATTCTCGGTCATCAGAGGGAAATCGCCCATAAATACTTCCTGTTCCTTTATCTCTCCGGTTTCCTTGTTTAAAAACTTGGAATTCACCTTAAGCGGCGCCGTATATGACATGTCCCGCTGCTTGCACTCATCAGCTGAAAACTCAATATCGCCAAAACTTGCCCCCGTGAATTCGAGGGCCATATTTTCAGTAAAATCTTCAATAGGCGATATGTCCCTTAAGGCCTCCAGCAGGCCTTCCCGCTTAAACCATTCAAATGATTTCCTCTGAATATCCAGCAGATGGGGCATCTCCATTACCTTGGGAATCTTACCAAACTGATAACGTTGGTTTTTTCTGTTTTTTTGCATTAATTAAATCTCCCCTTTATAATAAAATCAAAGTTAAATAAAGCAGAAAGTAAGATTTTTACATAAGAAAATCTTACTTTAACACAATAGTAAAGGTAATTGCCTTAAAAACTGACAAACAACCATTTTACCAAATATGGCAATATTGTCAATTATAAAGGCAACAGATTAAAAGCAGTAAAATCTATATTATATGAAATTATTTAACTTCCACCTCAGCGCCAGCCTCTTCAAGCTGTTTTTTGACCTCTTCCGCTTCGTCTTTGGATACCTTTTCCCTTACAGCGCTCGGTGCCTTATCAACCAGTTCCTTGGCTTCTTTTAGCCCCAGATTGGTAATGCTTCTGACGACCTTTATAACCTGTATCTTTTTGGCTCCAGCTGATTTTATCATAACATCAAACTCTGTCTGCTCCTGCTCTTCTGCTCCGGCAGCCGCGCCGGCTGCTCCAGCTGCAGGCGCTGCAGCCATAGCCTGTGCGCTTACTCCAAACTTTTCTTCCAGTGCACCAACCAGCTCGGATAATTCCAGTACAGTCATATTTTCAATAGATTCTAAAATCTGGTCCAAATTTGAGCCTTTTTTTGTGCTCTTGGATTCCTTTGCGCTCATTGCCTCTTTTTCCTTTCCTTTCTGCTCTTTCTTATTCTCAACCTTCTTTGTGGTCTTTTTCTTTGCAGTTTCTTTCTTCTCTGCCATCTTTTCCTCCTAATTTTTAACTTTTTCTTTTTCTTTTCTAATTGCTTCCAAAACCACAACCAGATTTCTAGGAAGCCCTCCCAGTAACATTGCCAGCCTGGTGATAGGTGAATTCATGGAAACCACCAGATTGGTAAGCAGCACTTCTCTTGAGGGAAGCTCTGCAATCTTTTTCACTTTTTCAGCTGAAAGAAGCTGGTCTTCTAAGATACCCCCCTTTATCTTAAGGGTATCATAATCCTTGGCAAAATCCTTTACCACCTTGGCAGCCTCAATAATATCCTGGCTGCTTGCCACCACGCTGGTGGGTCCTTTCAGTATATCCCCCAGATCAAGATCCTTGAAAGCCTCTCCCGCAGCAATAAGAGCAAGCGTGTTCTTCAGTATTTTCAGATATGCATCATTTTCCGCAAGCCTGTCCCTTACCATCACCGAACCTTCCACACTCAGGCCGGTATGGTCGGTAAAAATCAGGCCATTGCTCTCGCTAAACAGCTTCTTTATAGCCTCTACCTTTTCTTTTTTTTCCTTCTTTACCACAAAAACCCCCGAAATTTCTTATTAATATATTGCAAAAACAAATCGACCCATAAATACAAGGTCGATTATCTCTGGCAATCAACCTCGGCAGGAAATTAAGTTACCTTAAGCAACACCTGCGGTCTATGGTTGTCTGTTTTAACTTTTTAAGCTACTTCTTCTATATCCGTTGCCTTAGCCGGATCCACCTTCACGCTCGGCCCCATGGTAGAAGAAAGGTATATTCCTTTCATATACCGCCCTTTGGATGCAGGTGGTTTGGACTTAACGATAGTATCCATTAATGCCGCGTAATTTTCGGAAAGCTTGTCAACCCCAAACGATACCTTGCCCAAAATGCAGTGTACCACGCCATTTTTATCTGTCCTGTACTCCAGTTTACCCCTTTTTGAATCCTGTACAGCCTTGCCTATCTCAAAAGTCACCGTACCTGATTTAGGGTTGGGCATAAGCTTTCTGGGACCCAGTATTTTCCCCAGTTTACCCACATGTTTCATCATATCGGGAGCAGCAATACAAACATCGAAATCCAGCCAGCCCCCGTTTATCTTCTCCGCCAGTTCCTCTCCGCCAACATAATCAGCACCGGCTTTCTTTGCTTCCTCCTCTTTTTCACCCTGGGCAAAAACCAGAACCCGGGGAACCTTACCGGTTCCGTTGGGAAGGACAATGGTGCCCCTTACAATCTGATCAGCCTTTCTGGGGTCAACTCCCAGGTTAATAGCGATATCTACAGTTTCATCAAAACCTGCAAAATGGTTGTCACATATCCATTTCAATGCTTCCCTCGGGCTTTTGGCTTCTTTATCTAAATTCTCTATCTTCTCTCTGTATTTCTTACCTCTTCTCAAAACTCTCACCTTTGCTTTGATGTTTATACAACCTTCACGCCCATATTCCTGGCGGTTCCCTCAATAATCTTTGCCGCGCTCTCCACGGTTCTTGCATTGAGGTCTTTTAGCTTTAACTTAGCAATTTCTTCTACCTGCTGCCTGCTTATTTCCCCTACCTTCTCCTTATTGGGCTCTCCTGAACCCTTCTCTATTCCTATAGCTTTCTTTATGAGGACAGCTGCAGGAGGGGTCTTGGTTATGAAGCTAAAGCTCCTGTCCCCGTAAACAGTTAAAATCACCGGGATTATCATCCCCTGGTCTTTTGCTGTTTTTTCATTAAAAGCCTTGCAGAATTCCATTATATTAACCCCGTGTTGTCCCAGAGCAGGTCCAACCGGAGGGGCAGGGTTTGCCTGTCCTGCAGGTATCTGCAATTTTACTTGTGCAATAATTTTCTTTGCCATAATATTTCCTTAAACTGCCATAGATTTGTAATTATACACATAAATACTTATATTTCAAACCAATTCTAAATTTTTGAAACCTGGTCAAAATCCAATTCAACCGGGGTCTGCCTCCCGAAAATAGAAACCAAAACCTTCAGCTTGCCCTGGTCAAGGTTTATCTCGCTGATTGTCCCATCAAAGTTGCTAAACGGGCCGGATGTAACCTTTACAGGCTGGCTAACCTCAAAGTCAGTCTTGGGTTTGGGTTTTTCACTGACCTCCCTTTTCATTAGCTTTTTGACTTCTGTATCGCTCAATGGCACAGGTTTATTTTCTGTGCCCACAAAGCCCGTAACCCCGGGGGTATTCCTAACCACATACCACGAATCATCATCCAGCAGCATCTTTACCAACAGATACCCTGGAAACACCCTCTTGGTTGACACCTTCTTCTTTCCCCCGTGGATTTCCATGATGTCTTCCTGGGGTATATATATATCAAATATCCTATCGTGCATGTTCATGGAATCAATTCTATGTTCCAGATTAGCCTTTATTTTGTTTTCATAGCCCGCATAGGAATTAATTACATACCATCTCGGCCTCATTTATAATCACCAAACTTCTTTAAATATTTATCAGTAGATCGACAAGCTGTAAGAATAGAAAGTCAAACAAACCTAAAATTACGGCGAATATAAGTATGGTTACTATTACCACCGCGGTATAGCTCAATAATGCCTTCCTTGTCGGCCAGGTTACCTTTTTAAGCTCCCTGACGACATCCTTGAGAAATTTAGCTATCTTTTTGGGAAGCTGTTTTATAAACTGCTTCCAGTTTATCTTCTTTTTAGGGGGAGCGGCCGGCGGCTTCTTATCTTTTACCGCCTGCTCCATTATCTTCTTAGGCTTGTATTTTCTCGATACTTTTCTTTTAGCCATTACCTTCTCATGTATACTATTATAATATTACTGGCAGGGCTGGAGGGACTCGAACCCCCAACACCCGGTTTTGGAGACCGGTGCTCTACCAATTGGAGCTACAGCCCTATCTGGTCTCTTTATGTACTGTATGCTTTTTACACCACTTGCAATATTTTTTTATTTCTATCCTGTCCGGATCATTTTTCTTATTCTTAAAGGAAGTATAATTCCTCCTCTTGCACTCCGTACAGCCTAAAATCATAATTTGTCTCACTTTAGCTCACCGTTTTTGATTTAAATATAATAAACTTACAATAAGCGCAGGCAAATAACTTACCACTATATATCTGCATTGTCAACAATATAGTTTCTTTACTCTATAATCTTGCTAATGCTTCCTGCCCCTATGGTCCTTCCGCCTTCACGTATGGCAAACCTTAAGCCCTCTTCCATGGCTATGGGGGC
>JBNJCW010000061.1:0-11827 GCA_051744345.1 Actinomycetota bacterium | reverse complement strand
GAATCGCGGCTATCTGGTAATAGCTTCTTTTTTCGTTTAGAGCATTCTGTAACGCTGAAAACAGTGAGAAAGAATATTTTTGGCCCATAGCAAACATTGTTTTGCAACTAATAAAAATTATAACAAAATTCTAAGAGAAGCAGTATTATATTACGCAAAAGTTCTTGGAATATTTAAATGTATTTTCATAAACCTTTAAAAGCCTGTTACCCGGGACAGCTTTTGTAGTGCTGCTATGATAAAGTGTGTAATAAATTTTCCCAAAACAGGGCTGATTGTTGTAGAATACCCTATATTATGGATAAAAATAATTACAAGTATTTTGATCTATTGGTCGGGCTGTTTGTAGCTGTGCTGCTTATATCAAATATAGCTTCTACAAAAATTGTACAGATGTGGAGGTTTACATTTGACGGGGGCACCATACTTTTCCCCCTTTCATATATATTCGGGGATGTCCTTACCGAGGTGTACGGATACAATAAAAGCAGGAGGGTTATCTGGATAGGATTCTTCTGTGCAGTTTTGATGTCTTTTAACCTTGCCTTGATAGGATCCCTCAGGGCAGCTGAAGGCTGGGGTCTTCAGGAGGCATACATGGCTATTTTGGGCCAGACTCCGAGAATAGTAACCGCTTCACTTATAGCCTATTTTTTTGGGGCTTTTTCCAATTCATATGTGATGGCCAAGATGAAACTGTTAACCGGGGGCAGGTGGCTTTTTGCCAGAACCATAGGCTCAACCATAGTGGGACAGGCATTAGATACGGTAGTTTTTGTATTGATTGCCTTTAGCGGGCTCTACAGCTGGCCGCTTATAGGGTCAATAATTATTTCCAATTATGTCTTCAAGGTTGGGGTGGAGGTCTTGTTTACCCCTGCAACCTACAAGGTAGTCCATTTCCTTAAAAGGGAAGAGGGCATCGACTATTATGATTATGGAACCAATTTTAATCCATTCCTGTTCTGGAAAGGCTAGTTACTGCATTTCTTCAGGGTATGGGTAACGGTAATGGCCTATAATCTCATAATCAGCAAGGACATCAACTTCACTGACCTGTCCAAGTTCCTTGGAGGTCATTATCACCAGGGGAACCCCCTGGTCATTGGTATTTGAAGAGATTATGCCCCCCAGATTCTGGTGGGGGTTATCCGGGTCAAACTGAAAGTAGACTACGTCTCCCGGCTGCCACTGGATATTATTATTCTCATGCTGGGGCTCGTATTCATTGCCCAGCTGAAGGGCATGCCTGTCAAAGAAGGTCTGCTGGAAGAAAACATGCCTGAAGTCAATATACTTTATGGGCTCATCCCTTCCTATTATATCCATAGGATATGCATCCGGATGCTCTTCCATGTCTTCATAAATAAGCTCCATCAGGTCATAACCGCAATCCCTTAAGATTATGGAGATTACATCAGTAGATATAGCTACATTTTCCTCAGGATATCCAGTTTCGGGATAAAGCTCATATTCATAAACCCGACTCTCTTCAAGTATCTCCAGTGAACGGAGCACTATACTCCTCTGTATATCTGATAGCCCTATCTCTTCAATGCCGGTACCTGGTTCTTGTTGTTCTTCTTCAGCAGGTTCAGCGGCAGCTTCTTCTTCCGGCTGGCTTGATTCCTGTATCCTTCTTTCTGTTTCCTCTGTCCTTTCATCCACAAAGCTTAAGGTTATCTCTTTTAAGGGTATTTTTTGTACAGCGGTAAAAAGGTTATCCGGAAGCCTGGTTATTATCTCCTGGTGGAAAAACTTCAGCGCAAAGAACTGCAGTACAGCAAAAATTATTACCATATATATCAGATAGATATAATTGCGCGCCCTTTTTGGTTGTGTTCTCCTTGTTCCCATGATTAGTTATTATATTAAACATGAAAATAAATTAAAATCAAATTTAAATGGAAAACAACTCGCTATATTGACATATCTAAATATATAATTATAATGAAGGGGAGGTTTAAATGGGAAAGTTAAAAGATACAGCCAGGATACTAAAAGCCCTCTCTGATGAGGGGAGGCTGAGGATAACAATGCTTTTGTGCGGCAAGGAAGGCTTATGCGTTTGCGAGATTAAAGAGGTGATAGGCCTTTCACAGCCAACCATATCCAGCCATCTGAAGCTGCTGGAGGCAGCAGGGCTTTTAGAATCAGAGAAGGAGGGCCTGTGGGTAAATTACAGGCTGGCAAGGGATATGGCGGAGGATAATAGGAAATTAATAGACCACCTGTACCGTTCACTGGAAGATGATAGAAAGATAAGGGAAGATATTGAAAAGGTCAAAAATATAGACAGGTACGGCATATGCGGAAGGTAGGTTTTAGCTTATGAATAAAAAGAAGGTTCTAATACTCTGTACAGGAAACTCCTGCAGGAGCCAGATGGCCGAAGGGTTTTTTAAGAAACTGGTGCCCCACTGGGAAATAGAGAGTGCGGGCATACATCCTACCCGGGTAAACCCAACTGCAGCAGAAGTGATGGCAGAAGAGGGCATAGATATATCAGATCAGCATTCAAAAAGCGTGGATGAATTTTTGGGACAGGAGTTTGATTACATAATAACCGTTTGCGATAATGCCAGGGAGTCTTGCCCGGCTTTTCCGGGAAAGGGAAAATACATACACTGGAGCATAGAGGACCCCGACCGTTTTACGGGGAACAGGAGGATGGAAAAATTCAGGGCGGCAAGGGATGAAATCAAATCAAGGATAGAGGATTTTCTGGAAGAGGTTAAAGAATAATGGAAATTTTTATAGAGGCAATAAGAAGCGGCTGGTTTGCACTAACTGAGTACCTTTCAGCCCATGTGCTGACCTGCCTGGTGCCGGCTTTCTTTATAGCCGGAGCTATAGCAGTATTTGTTTCCAAAGGGGCGGTACTCAAATACTTTGGGGCTAAGGCAAAAAAATGGCTCTCCTACAGCATTGCTTCTGTATCCGGAGCTATTCTTGCCGTATGCTCCTGCACCATCCTTCCCCTTTTTGCAGGCATAAGAAAGAGAGGAGCCGGCCTGGGCCCGGCCATAGCTTTCCTTTATTCCGGCCCGGCCATAAACATACTGGCCATTGTATACACCGCCAGGCTGCTTGGCTATGACCTGGGTATAGCCCGGGCGGTAGGAGCCATAGTATTTGCAGTAATAATAGGTCTTTTGATGTCGGTTATATGGATGAAGGATGAGAAAAGATTTCAGGCCAATGGTGATTTTGTAGCCTCTTCAGGGGGGACCGAACACCCCAAGCCTAAATACATAGGGATTATCTTTTTCCTCTCCCTTTTGGGCATACTGGTTTTTGGTGCAGCCCAGATGTGGATATATGCTGGTGTTTCCCTGGCCGTGCTTATAGTCATACTGATAACAGGCTTTAGGAAGAATGAAATTAAGGACTGGCTTAAGGAAACGGGGAGGCTGGCCTGGCAGATAGTCCCCATACTTTTAGCCGGGGTTTTCATTGCAGGGATAATTAGATATTTTCTTCCCCAGGAGGTAGTGGAGGCCTGGGTAGGGGGAAATTCTTTGAGGTCCAATGCTGTCGCCTCAGTATTTGGAGCGTTGATGTATTTTTCTACCCTTACCGAAGTACCCATAGTAAGGGCTCTGATGGACCTGGGAATGGGAAAAGGCCCGGCCCTTACCCTGCTTCTGGCAGGCCCTTCCCTGTCACTGCCCAATATGATAGTTATAGGAAGGGTTATGGGGGTAAGAAAAACACTTACCTATGTTTTGCTGGTAGTAATCATGTCTATTGCAGTAGGCATGCTTTTCGGACATTTTTTTGTTTAAAAAAATAGGAGGAGATTTAAATGAAAGTACAAATTCTTGGAACAGGCTGTCCCAAGTGCAAGAAAACAGAGCAGAATGCCATGGAGGCATTAACTAATTTAAGCATTCAGGCTGAAATAGAAAAGGTCACAGACATAAATCAGATTATAGACTTTGGGGTAACCGTAACCCCCGCTTTGGCCATAGACGGAGAGATTAAATTTTCGGGTAAAATTCCTTCCGTACAAGAAATAGAAAAAGTATTGAAAAAGTAACCTGAGGAGTTTTTAATATGGAAAAGAGAGGACTGCCTTTATTTGAGAAATTTTTGACCCTGTGGGTTGCCTTGTGCATTGCTGCCGGGGTGGCCATAGGAAGGTTTTTGCCGGCGGTACCTCAGACTCTTAGCCGTTTTGAGTATGCTAATGTATCCATACCGGTGGCAATCCTTATATGGCTTATGATCTATCCCATGATGTTAAAGATTGATTTTGCCAGTATTGTAAATGCGACCAAAAAGCCCAGGGGGCTTACTATTACCACCGTAACCAACTGGCTTATAAAGCCCTTTACCATGTACGGGATTGCCTACTTTTTCCTGCGTATTGTTTTTGGCCAGCTTATATCGGTTCCCCTGGCCAATGAATACCTGGCAGGGGCGGTTCTTCTGGGAGCGGCGCCCTGCACTGCCATGGTATTTGTATGGAGCCATTTAAGCAAAGGGGATCCCGCCTATACCCTGGTGCAGGTGGCCGTAAACGATATAATAATTCTTTTTGCCTTTGTTCCCATAGTGGCATTCCTTTTGGGCCTGACCGATGTCTTTCTGCCCTATGATACCCTTTTTCTGTCGGTGGTTTTGTTTGTGGTAATACCTTTTGCCGCCGGTTATCTGTCCAGGATACTTATCATAAAAAGGAAAGGCCTGGAGTATTTTGAGAATGTATTTTTGCAGAAGTTTAAGCATATCACTATAATAGGGCTTCTGCTTACCTTACTCATAATCTTTTCATTCCAGGGAGATATCATACTGTCTAACCCTACACATATCCTGCTTATTGCCGTGCCCCTGATTATCCAGACGTTCCTAATATTTACCATTGCTTACGGCTGGGCAAAGGCCTGGAAGCTGTCCCATCCGGTAGCTGCCCCGGGGGCAATGATTGGTGCCAGCAATTTTTTTGAGCTTTCAGTAGCGGTAGCCATATCCCTGTTCGGCATGCAGTCAGGAGCTACCCTGGCTACAGTGGTTGGAGTTTTGGTAGAGGTACCGGTGATGCTTGCCCTGGTTGGTATTGCTAACCGGACCAGGCACTGGTTTCCGGTAAAGAAAAAATAAAGGAGGATTATATGCTGTTTGAAAAGGTACTGTTTTCCATAGATTTTTCAAGAGAGTCACAGCTTCTTCTGTGCTGTGTCGATGAGTTTAAAAACCTGGGCCTAAAAGAGGTTTTGCTGGCCCATATTGTGGATATACGCTCTGCTGGGGGAAACGCATCCGCTTTTTTAGCCCCCAATGAAGAAAAGCTGTATAAAATGGCAGAGGAACTTAAAAAGGAAGGTATTGAGGTAAAAGTGGAGGTAAGGATCGGGTTTCCGGCAGAAGAGATAGACGGCATTGCCAGAGAAGAGAATGCTTCCCTGATAATGGTTGGCTCCCACGGCGGCGGGTTTATAAAAAGTTTCTTTCTGGGAAGCACCGCTTACGACCTCTTGAGGATAACCGATACCCCTTTGCTTATAGAGAGGTTTAAGCAGGAGAGGGGGGAACTTAAGCCCTATTGCCAGCTAAAGTTCCCCAAAGTTTTAATAGCTACTGATTTTTCTAATTGCTCAGCCAGGCTGCTGGATGCAGTAGCTGAGAATAAAAATATCTTTAAACAGATCTACCTGGTGCATGTGATCGAGAGGGCCCATGATAGGAAACAATTCGAGAAAATAAAAGGGGAAGCGGGAAAAAAATTAGAAGAAATCAAACATAGCATTGATGACAGGATAGAAGTATTTACGGAACTTATGGCAGGGGATGCAGCCAAAAATATAATGGAAGTAGCCCAAAGAGAAGGAGCCACTTTGATCATGTTATCCAAAAAGGGCCATGGCGGGGCCAAAGAGATGCTTCTGGGAAGCACCGCCCGGGATGTGGCTACCCACTCTACCAGTACTGCGGTGCTGGTTTTGCCCTGTTAAGACAAATAGTTAAAAATAGGGTTATAAGAGGCTGTAAAAGCTTTATGCGGATTTTGTATGCAATGCAGCAGTTAAAGTAAAAAAAATTAAGGAGTGAAATAATATGAAGGATAAAAAAAATGCGGTAGTTGCCTGTTCCGGCGCTTCCAATACCGGGCAGACCACCAATGAAGTGGCTAAAAAACTTAGTTTGGATTCAGAGGATTATACCATGGTGTGCCTGGCGGCATTAACCCTGGGACACAAAAGTTCCCTGGATAAGATAGGGAATGCCTCCAGGATTGTGGTGGTGGACGGATGTCCGGTTAAGTGTGCTTCCAAGATCTTGGGAGAATACACTGACCGAGGGACTGACCTGGATATCCAGGTAATGGAAGACTACGGCATAAAAAAAGAACCCAGGCCTGTTTTTGATGCAGGTGATATTAAAAAGATAACAGAGGATGTAAAGAAAAAGCTTGAGGAAGGTAAATAAGGTGGATTTTAGCGACATTCCCAGGAATGAAATAGACTGGTTTCCCACCATAGACTACAGCAAATGCGACAGCTGCAATGTTTGTCTAGGATTCTGTCCTAACGGGGTTTATGAAAGGATAGAAGAAAAAATTGTGGCCCAAAACCCCTACAACTGCATGGTTGGCTGCAATGGCTGTGAGCCTCTCTGTCCCCGGAAGGCCATAAGCTTTCCTTCCCTGGATATAATAACAGAAGCTAAAAGGAAATGGGGGGCAAAATAGGATGCCATGCCAATTTATTTAGACTATAACGCTACCACACCTCTAAGCAAAGAGGTATGCAGCCTGCTGGATGAGTGCAACAGAAACACCTACGGAAACCCTTCTTCCCCTTACCGTATTGCCAGAGAAAGCAGGGAAAAACTGGAGGAAGCCCGGGAAAAAGCGGCAAAACTGATTGGCTGCAGCAGGCAGGAGGTGGTATTTACCAGCGGGGGTACCGAATCCAATAACCTGGCCATAGAGGGGATAATTGGGGACAGGCAAGGAGGGCATACGGTTACCAGCCTTATAGAGCACCTTTCGGTATTGGCAGTTTTTAGGAGGGCTGAAAGGGAGGAAAGGATAAAAGTAACTTATCTTCCGGCAGACAGCAAAGGGTTTGTATCGGCCAGGAGCCTTAAAGATAGCCTAAGAGAAGATACGGTGTTTGTGTCAGTAATGCTGGCAAACAACGAGGTAGGTTCTATTCAGGAAATAGGAGAGATGGTAAAGGTTGTAAAAGCGGCTGACAAAAATATTATATTCCATACCGATGCAGTACAGGGGCTGGGGAAATTAGAAATAGATGTAAAAGATTTGGGAGTGGATTTGATGTCTATATCCTCCCATAAAATATATGGACCCAAAGGGGTGGGGGCGTTATATATTAAAAAAGGCACTAATCTAAAGCCCTTGTTCTCAGGGGGCCATCAGGAGAAGAATGTAAGGCCGGGAACCGAAAACCTCTGCTCGGTTATCGGATTTGGCCATGCCTGCGGTATGGCTGCAAAAGAGCTGGGGGAAAATATAAGAAAGTTTGGGAAACTTAAATCTTTTTTTGCCTCAAAGCTTTCTGAGAAAATAAAGGATGCGGCCAATATGAAAATAAACAGCCCACCGGAGAACTGTTTGCCAAATACGCTAAACATAAGCTTTGAGAAAATTGATGCCGAACTTTTAATTTCATACTTAAGCCAGGAGGAGATTTATGTTTCCTCAGGTTCTGCCTGTACCACCGGCAGCCTGGAGCCCTCTCATGTCCTTTTGGCCATGGGGCTGGCGCCGGGCCTGGCTAAAAATGCTGTCAGGTTTTCTCTGGGGGCAGAAAATACAGAGGAAGAGTTGGCAGAGGCTGCAGAAAAGCTAAAGAAAATTATAACAGAAAGATTTGGGTCATAATGCTGGTTAAAAATTTTAAAATAAAGGAGATACTTCCCTGCCTGGCAGACCCGGAAAAAATAAGGGTGGTTGCAGAGATATCAGATGACGCAAGGGAAGTACTGCCCTATATAAACGCTGTTAACAAAAAAGCCATATACATAAAAGGGGCAAACACCATTACTTTCGGCAAGGAAGGAAAACTTATAACCATACACCCTAAAAAGATAGCCATAACCAAGCTAAAAGATGAAAAAGAGGCAAAAGAGGTTTTAGAAGAAGTGGTAGCCATGATAAACGATGTTGATCAGAGAAAAAGTAAAATAGAGCCTGATTTTAAAAGGAGGGAAAAACCGGGACCCCTTGAGCTTTTAAAACTGCTCCCCAGAACCAACTGCAGAAGCTGCGGCCAGCCAAGCTGTATGGCTTTTGTGGCCAAGCTTTTAAATGAAGAGGTAAGCATATTAAGATGCAAGAAACTGTTTGAGCCGGGATATGAAAAAAACCGGGGGAAAATACTGGAGCTTTTGCAAAAATCAGGTTTTGAGATCCCATCGGCATTTAATTAGAGGTGGTAAGGGTGAAAAAACATGTAAAAGATAAAATAGTTTTTAGCCTAAATCCCCAGGAGTACTACAAATTAAAGGAAGCTCTTATTGATGAGGACAAGGACAAAGCTATGAAATTTGTCAAAGATGTTTTAGGCAGAAAACTAAAAGAGATAGAGAGGCAGGGCTGCGTGCCGGTTTTTGAGGCAAGCTACCACCCAAGGCAAAAGGATAAATACAGGAAAACAGATAGGTAATTGATGAATAAGGAAGATATTAAAGTTTTAGACGATATACTGGATTTGGCTAGGAATACGGTAATGGTCAAGTTTTTAAAAACAGAAGATGATATTAATTTCCAGAATTTTGACAATCCTAAAGTACGGTTTTGCCAGGCCTTAAATTTAGCACAAACAGGCAAAGATATTCTACTGGGCAAAGAAAATATTTCCTGTCCTGCAGCGGCAGCAGCTTTTGGTTTTAAAAAGCTGCCGCCTATACTTTCTTCAGGCAACATGCTTTACAATATGGGACTCTTTAAAGACCCCCAGACGGGTAGAAAAATGATGGAGCAGGTTCCCAGGCTAGAGCTTGGCCGGTTCCATAAGGTTGCTCTAACCTCAAACCTGGATGCTGGTGACCCCCATGTAATTATAATTGAAACTCACCCGGAGAATATAATGTGGATGCTTCTGGCTTCAATATATAAGTCCGGAGAAAGACTCAGCCTGTCTACCGGAGTGTTTCAGGCTGCTTGTGTGGATTCTGCTGTAATTCCTTTTAAAACCGGGAGGGTAAACGCCTGCTGGGGATGTTACGGCTGCAGAGATGCTACAGATATTGGTAAAAACGAAGGGCTTATTGGCATTCCAGCAGGTTCTTTTAGCCAAATGGTTAAAAACTTGTCTGCACTGGAAACCAAGCCTATTAAAAATGCCAGGAAAAAGATGGCATTTTCAGCTATTGGAAAGCTTTTGGGTAAATAGATACAGCAATTTTAGCATGAGTAGGATTTTGAAAGGTTAAGATAGGTATATGGAAAAAAGAACTATGATAATAGTATTAGTTGTTGCCTTAATATTATTATCTACAGGCATTTTTATAGCATTTGAGGGTTTTTCGCCTTATAAAGAGACCGGTACCTCAGAAGATGGCATGCTGGTGGCCGAACAACCTGAAAATTTGAGTTCGGAGGAAGAGACCGAAGAACCAGATTTAGAGCAAGAGCAAGCAGGGCTCCAGCAGGAAGAGCAATCTGGTCAAGGTGAAGAAAATTTACAAATAGAGGAGGAAGCTGGAGAAGAGGTTAGCAGGGGATCCCAAATCCAGGAGGAACCTCTAACTTTAGAGCAGAAATACGAGCTAATATTAGAATCCGGCAAACCATCCATTATAGTGTTTTCCTATGATGCTGACTGTTGTGAAAGCACCAGGATATTTTTTGAAAATTACAACAGCCAGGTGTATGAAATCATGGAGGAATATGGAGGGGATTTCGATACCTTTTTTATAAATACCGGCATTCTTTCCTCTCAGGATATGAAAATCACCTTAGAAATTGCTCAAGAGAACGGAGTGGTTAATCTCCCTTCCATCCTGATACTGGATTCTGAAGGCAAAGTTTCTAAGGTTTTGGCAGGACCTTTTGAGAAAGAAGAGCTAGAGGCTGCCATCCAGGAGGTAAGGGATGCTTAGCCTTGATACCGGGAGCAGCTTATATATAGTATTAGCCATAGTTTTTTCCAGCGGCTTTATCAGCGGGCTCAGCCCCTGTACCCTGCCTACGGTGGTATTTGTGACCGCTTATGTGGGAGGATCAAGGGACAGCAGCAAAAGAAAAGGATTTATGCTATCCCTTTTCTTTATACTGGGAATAGCTTTGATGCTTTCCCTGCTGGGGGTATTCGCTGGACTCATAGGGGGGATTATAAGCAATACTTTTATCCTTAACCTCATAATAGCTGGTGTGCTTCTGGCTATGGGGCTGTGGCTGCTCAAGGTTATAAATATCAATCTTAACTGGAGTTTTTCAAAAATCAGCCCCGGGAAAGGCAGCGGAATACTGGGAGCGTTCCTTCTGGGGATCCCTTTCGGCATTGCCGCTTCCCCCTGCACCATGCCGGTAACCCTTTCAGTGCTGGCATTTTCCTCTTTGAAGGGAAGCGCTGTCTACGGCATGCTTTTGATGTTTGTTTTTGCTGTAGGAAGGAGCATACCATTGCTGGCAGCGGGGACTTTTACCGGCATATTAAAGGATCTCTCTTTTATTTCCAGATACCAGGGCACCATTGAGAGGATTGCCGGTGCCGTACTGGTAGGCTTGTCAATTTATTTTATATGGCAGGCATTTCTGTAAAAATGGCTTATGTTGCCGACTTATGTATATTTGATGCTTTAAAAAGTATATTGAAAAAAACTTGTACAGGCATTGGTGTAACGGGGCTTGCTTCAGGGAATGCTGCAGGGGCAGGAAAGATAGTGGAAATTATAGCAACAGAGTTACCAGCCAAGGCGGCTGACAAGTTAGGGCTTTAAACGGTATCTATTGCCGGAGGGATTAACCCTAATAGTTACAGAGGCATGCCGGGTGTTGGGAAAAAACTTATATTTCGGCTTAAAAACCGGAAAACTGTTACCAAAGACAGAAGCTTATATAAAAGGCAAACTGATTAACTGCAGGCTTGATTATTAGGCATGGGTGAAAAATCAACTCATATATACAGCAGTTAAATTTACTTGCTGGGCAATCGAAAGTAAATCTGATATAGTGGCAAAATGATTTACCGGTGATTGTTGCAGGAGCCTGCATATTGGTCAGGGAAAAAATTAAAGGAATGCTTTAAAAAGCATGCGGAATGATTTGCAGCCGGCCGGGGTCAGGTTGAAGATAATTGAAAATATTACTGATAAGAAAAGGCTGGTTGTATGGATAAGAGTTGTTTTATATAATTTGAAGTTGACGATGCTGATTTATGAGGTTTCTGGCTGAAACCGAAAAAAGGTTGGCTGTAAGGAAATATCTAGGAGGTGATATAAATTGAGTTTAAAAGAAAAAGTTGAAAAGACATTAGAAAAAGTTCGCCCCAGCTTACAGGCAGATGGTGGGGGCATTGAGCTTATTGGCGTTGAGGAAGGCATAGTTAAGGTAAAGCTTACCGGTGCATGCGGTGGATGCCCAATGTCACAGATGACACTTAGCCAG
Organism: Actinomycetota bacterium; assembly: GCA_051744345.1. Lineage (GTDB taxonomy): Bacteria > Actinomycetota > Humimicrobiia > Humimicrobiales > Humimicrobiaceae > Halolacustris. The sequence continues at coordinate 246 of JBNJCW010000061.1, read as the reverse complement.
GGCGTTGAACGAATTATAAAAAATGAGATACCGGAAATAAAGAAGGTAGAGGCAGTTTAGAATTGGGCCAAAACTCCTTTTATATTTACGGTAAGTATTTTTCAGGCAGCCCGGGGTCCCTGTCAGAAGGCTTAGAGGAGCCGGAAAGGGCACCCGGGATGCCTGTTTTAGTGTATACATCCAAGGATTAAAAATTACAGTAATGCATTTCTTGCCTATATTTTATTGCCGGCTGCCATATTCCCT
>JBNJCW010000060.1:0-11874 GCA_051744345.1 Actinomycetota bacterium | reverse complement strand
ATATCCTCCCCCCTTACCAGGGTGGGTAGGCTTCTGTTTCTGGCTGCATCTATTTCTCCGTAGTTTTCCCTCAGTTCAGGAGGGATGTAGTCCATGGAAAAGATATTGAAAAAATCATGTTCATTTTCGCATTCTATAAGCTTTCCGTCCTTAAAAAGGCCGTATTCATTTATCTTTATTCCCATTTTTTTGGACATGGAGCGCATGGCGGTATTATGTTCCTTGCTGCCGGTGAAATGATGGAGGGCATAAGGGTACTGCCGGCTGGTTACCGCCCTTATATCTGCATTTATGCCTGAATCCAGCTTTATGCTGGATTTTGTATCCCCCCTGGCAATTATTTCTGCGGCCTGTTTTAAGGAAGTAAAGAAATCCATTACTTTTTGGGGCTGATCGGTGGCGGCTACTATATCTACATCCTTGATTATTTCTTTTTTCCTCCTCATGCTGCCGGCGATGTCAGCCCTTTTAACCTGACTGCAGCTGCGGATATCTTCCAGCACCTGATGCGCCTGTTCATAGACATCGGCATAAAGGAAGCTGCCTGAATATTTTTTAACCAGCTTTATGCCCCTGAGTATGTTTTCCTGGGTTCTGGGGCCAAAATTGGGCAGCCCTGCCAGCCTGTTTTCCTGGCAGGCAAGCTCCAGTTCTAAAATATTATCTATATTGAGTTCATCATAGATGTATTTTATCTTCTTTGGCCCCAGGGAGGGAATCTTTAACATATCCACAAGCCCCTGGGGAGTGCTGCTGGTAAGTTCTTTGTAAAGATCCAGGCTGCCGTTCTTAACCAGGGCTAATATCTGCTCTGCGATCCTGGAGCCGATGCCTTTTATTTGTGTAAGCTGCTGGGGGGTGGTGTTAGAGTCAAGGGAGACTGATGAAGCTTCGAGCGCCCTGGCTGCATTCTGGTATGCCCGTATCCGGAAAGGGTTTTCGTCCTTTAGTTCCAGAAGCACTGCTATCTCGGCCAATATATTTACTGCCTGTTTTTTATCCATAAAAGTTTTTAAGCCTCCTTACTGCTTCTGCTTTCTGGCTTAACCCAACCTTGCTTTCCTTTACTGCCCGGTGCAGTATGTCTATGGAGCGGTTATAGCCCTCCCTGTCTACAGGATAAGGTATGCCGTCTTTTCCACCGTGGGCGAAACTGAACCTTGCAGGGTCCTTGATGCTGTATTTTTCTCCATATACAAGTTCTGATATAAGGGCCAGGGCCCTTACGGTTTTAGGTCCCACCCCTTTTATTGAAAGGAGGGTCTCGAAATTCTTTGGCTTTATGTCATAGGTATGGGTAAATATCTTGTTAAGCCTTTTAAAATCCATGTCCGTTATTTTTATATGGTGGCGGGCCGGCAGGTTGTATTTTTTTTCCTGCCAGTCCTTTAAAAGGTTAAGGTCTTTTAGGACTGCGGCCGGCTTCTGGTTTGAAAGCTGGGCGATTGTATCTTTTGCTCCCGAGCTTGCGGTATCCACCAGGTTTAAGGTTAGGTTCCTGTTGTTGCAGCAGATGGCCGAGTGGGGTTCTGTGGTGAAATCATTTACCCTGTCTGAGAGCCAGTGGTACCTCCGGGCGCAGCGGTTATCTTGGTTTAATCCCTGCTGGATAACCGACCATTTTTTCCCGTCGGAGGTAAAAAGAAAACAGTGGTGGTAAAGCTGGTAACCGTCCTGGATGGCAGCGCTGTCTACCTTGGCAACTATTTTGCTGTTGTAGGTCAGGGTGCTGAGGTCCAGGCCAAGAATTTCGCCGGCTGCCTGTATCTCTGAAGGAGTTTTCCTGGAGGTTGCTCCCTTGCCTCCGGCAATAAACAGGCCGAGGTCCTTTTCCAGGCCCCTTATCCCTTCTTTCAATGCTCCGCATACGGTAGTGGTCACTCCGCTGGAATGCCAGTCGAAACCCAGTACGCATCCCAGCGCCTGAAACCATAGGGGATCTGATAATCTTGTCAGCACTTCAGCCGGCCCGTACTCAGAAACCATGAGGCAAACTATTTCCCTTGCCAGTTTCCTCATCCGGCTGAAAAGCCAGTAAGGAGCCTTGCCCCCGTGAAGAGGAAGGTTCATATGGCCAGTCTTCATGCTTGCTCTCCCATATTTTACTTTCCTATATTTTACTATTCTAACATTTTTTACTAAAGAGAAATAATTGCTTGACATAATGATACTATAAATGTATCTTTATAGCAGGAGGTAATATGAAATTAATAACCAGAGACACGGATTATGCAATAAGGGCTTTGAAAAAGATAGGCGAAGAAAGCAATGCGGTTTACCCGGTGGCTGAGCTGGCCGAAAAGCTTAAAATTCCACGGCCTTTTTTAAGGAAGATACTGCAGAAGCTGGCATCTGAAGGCATAATGAATTCCTATAAGGGAAAAGGAGGAGGATTTTCCCTGGCCAGGGATGTTGATGATATATATGTCACCCAGGTAATGGAAGCTTTCCAGGGAGAATTTGAGCTCAGTGAGTGCATATTCAAGAAAGGGATATGCCCTTCTGCTGACAGCTGTGTTATGAGGAAAAAGATTATGTCCATCCAGGACCTTGTTCAAAACGAGCTGGAAAAGATTACTATAGGGCAACTGATAAAGGAGGAAACATAGTGGCTAAAAGGGAGATTATAAAGATAGATGAGCAAAAATGTGACGGATGCGGTGTATGTGTCCCCAATTGTCCGGAAGGGGCTATCCAGATGATTGAAGATAAGGCAAGGCTGGTAAGCGACCTTTATTGTGACGGGCTGGGAGCCTGTATAGGGGAGTGTCCCCAGGGGGCTATAAGCATAGAAGAAAGGGAGGCAGAACCCTATGATGAAGAGCGTGTAATAAAAAATATTGTAGAGCAGGGGGATGCGGTTATAGCTGCACACCTTAAACACCTTAAAAGCCATGGGGAAACCGGATACCTCAAGCAGGCTGTCGATTATTTGGAAAAAGAGGGGATTGAAGTGCCCGAGTTTGCATTGGCTGAGGAGGAGGAAGAAAAGGAAGCGGATCGGGATTCCTACAGCGGAAAGTCAGAGCTTACCCAGTGGCCCGTTCAGATTAAGCTGGTGCCGGTTATAGCGCCTTTCTTCAAAGATGCCCACCTGCTTATTGCTGCAGACTGTGTTCCTTTTGCTTATGCGCCATTTCATGATCAGCTGCTTAAGGGCAAAGTTTTGCTTGTGGGATGCCCCAAGCTTGATGACGCCCAGGCATATCTTCAAAAGCTTACCCAGATAATAGAAGAAAATGACATAAAATCAATAACTGTGGCCCATATGGAGGTTCCCTGCTGTTTCGGCCTGGTTAAGCTGGTAGAGGAAGCCATCAAAAGGTCGAACCGGACAGTGCCTTTTGCCTCGGTTAATATAACCGTTAAAGGGGAGAAGAAATAATCATATTTTTTCTATCAGGGGGACAAAAGCTACGCTGCATACAGCTTTTTTAAGCATTCGCCCGTCCTTTTTGGTAATGCGGTAAAGGGTCTGGTTGAATGTGGATATGCCGACAGGTATAACCATGATACCGCCTTCTTTTAGCTGCTCTTCCAGTGCGGGGGGAACCCTGGGCGGGGCGGCAGTAACCAGTATTCGTTCATAGGGGGCATGTTCCTCCCAGCCGTGGTAGCCGTTTCTGTGGGAAAAGATTACATTTTTATAGGCTTTTAGAAGCTCCCTGCTCTGTAGGTAGAAATCCCTGATTGCCTCAACTGAATAGACCTTGCCTGCAAGCTCTGCCAGTATGGCTGTCTGGTAACCCGAGCCGGTGCCTACTTCCAGAACCTTCTCATTTCCTTTTAAGGAAAGGAGCTCGGTCATCAGGGCTACTATGTAGGGCTGGGATATGGTCTGGCCCTCTCCTATGGGCAGGGGCCCGTCAGCATAGGCCTGGAAATGGTCTGCTTTATCCACAAACTTTTCCCTGGGTATCCTGGCCATGGCTTCCAGCACCCTCCTGTCTTTTATGCCCCTTGATATCAGCTGTGTTCTTACCATTTCTTCTCTCTGTTTTTTAAAATTGGGGCTGTCCATTGGTGAAAGTTTTCCTTTTTTTGTGTATAATATCAAATCTTATATTACCACAATAAAGGGTTTGAATAAAAATGCTAAATTTAAAGCTGGGTAATATCCTTACCAATATAGCAGAACTTTTTAAGTTCAGTTCCGGCAGCAAGGATATGGTTTTCCCCCTGAACAAAGCGGCCAGGAGCATAAGGGACTATCCACGTGATGTCCGGGATGCTTACAGGAGCGGAGAAATATGGGAACTTGAAGGGATTGAAAAGGAGGCGGCTCCCTATATAGAAGAATTTTTTTCTACAGGAACCATAAAAATATATGAACAGATCAAACAGCGGTATCCTGAAGAACTGATCAAGTTTATAAGGATGAGCGGCCTGGGCGAAAAGAGGGTACTGGGTATCTATAAGGCGCTTGGCGTCTCTGATGTCGGCAAGCTTAAAGAAACCCTTTATGATGAGAGGTTTGTAGCCAGGGTTATGGAGGCAGACAAAAGCCCCCTGACCCCCCTGGATGTAGCCAGGCTCAAGCATACCATAGATTTTTACGAAAATATGCAAAAAAAACATCCCCGGGGATTTATAGAAAATTTCCTGCCGCAGATCATAAAGGATATAGAAAGCATTGATGGGGTCGAGCGGGTAGCTGTGGCGGGCTCCCTCAGGAGGAAAAAACCGTTGGTTGGGGATATGGATATCCTTATTCTTCCAGCCTTTAATTTAGGCAAGTTTGATGCTGAAAAAAGCAGGATGCTGCTGGAAAAGATTTCAGCCGTAAAGTACATAAAGGCAAAAGAGGGAGAGCAGGCCGGAAACCACAATATCAGTTACAGGTTCCGGACAGAGCTGGGAGCAGATCTGGAAGCCATAGTTACCACTGCTGCCAGGTTTGCAGCAGACCTTTTTACTGCTACCGGCAGCAAAAAGCATGTAAGGAAGGTATTAAATATCCTGGGGGATAAAGGACAGGATATATACAGCCTTGGGACCGAGGAGGATATATACCGTTTGGCAGGCCTTGAGTATGTGCCTTGTGAACTCAGGGAGGATAAGGGGGAAGTGGAGTGGGCGGCTGCGGGAAAAATACCCCAGCTGGTAAACCTTCAGGATATAAAGGGGGATCTGCACATACATTCTTCATTCAGTGACGGGCTTATAGAAATAGAGGATATCATCGAGCGCATAGACAGATACAGCTACCGGTATGTAGCCCTAACTGACCATTCCCAGTCCAATATTTACGGCAACGGCCTGGATGAGAAAAGGCTGGCAGAAAAAATTGATTACACCAGGCAACTTTCCCGCCAGGTGCATGGGGCCAGGCTGCTGGTGGGTTCGGAAGTGGATATAAGGGATGACGGTTCTCTGGATTACGACAGCCGGATACTCCGGAAGCTGGATATAGTCATAGCTTCCATGCATTCAAGTTTCAGGAACGGCAGCGGGCATAATACCGGAAAAGCGGTCAGCGGTCTGTCCAACCGGCATGTGGATTTCCTGGCCCATCCTACGGGAATAGTTTTTGACAACCGGGCCCCTTATTTTATCGATGTGGACCGGATTATAGAGGCGGCAGGAAAATACAATAAGGCTCTGGAGATAAATTCATATTTCCTGAGGCTGGACCTTGATGATGAAAACGTAAGAAAAGCCGGGGACGCAGGGGTTAAGCTGGTTATAAATACCGATTCCCACCGGCCCAATAACCTGGATAATATGAGGCTGGGAGTTGATATTGCCAGAAGGGCAGGGCTTACAGCTGAAGATATCATAAACACATGGCCCTATGAGAGAATACTGGAATGGAAAAGGGACAGGTAATCAGTTTTCTTCATTATACCTGAATACTTTTTTCTTCCTAAAGTCAGGTAGGAAAGGGTCATCGGAAAGGAAGCCGTGATCCTGGATAAAACCCCGCTCAAACCCCAGCTTTTGGGCATGTTCAACCACCTGCCTGTATTCGGACGGGGTTATTGACCGGTTAATCTGCGGATAATCCGATGCCCGGTACACCGGATGGTACTGGGCCATTATACTCAGGTAAACCTCTGTGGACAGTTTATGTTTTATAAAGTTGAGGGTATCAATTACCCCTGCTGCGTTATGGGGGAGTACCAGCAGCCTTATCATCAGCCCTCTGGAGGCTATGCCTTTTTGGCTAACCTCAAATCCCCCTACCTGCCTGTACATTTCGGTTACAGACTCCCGGTTATGCTTTGTGTATTCTTTTATACCGGAATATTTATAAGCCATACGGTCATCGCTGTAGCGCATATCGGGCATGTATATGTCTACGGCACCTTCAAGCATCTTAATTATTTTTCGGTTATCATAGCCTCCTGTATTGTAAACTAAAGGAATACTTAGGCCTTTTTCCCTGGCTGCAGCCAGCGCTGATATAATCTGGGGCACCCATACCGTGGGGGAGACCAGATTTATATTATGGCAGCCATCTTGCTGGAGCCCTAGCATAATATCAGTCAGCTGGCCTGTTGTTTTTTTTCTTCCCTCTTCCCGCTGGCTTATCTGGTAGTTCTGGCAGTATGCGCACTGCATATTACAATAGGTAAAAAACATGGTTCCCGAGCCCCTGCTGCCGGAGATGGGAGGCTCTTCCCCGTGGTGGGGCATTGCCGAGGACAGTACAGGCATACAAGGGGCCCTGCAGAAGCCTGTCTCCCCTGCCAGCCTGTTTTTTTTGCACCGGTGGGGGCAGAGGGTACAGCTTTTTAATATGTTCTCTAAATTTTTGGAAAGCTCTTTTAGGTCCATAAGATAAAAATATCTTATTTTCCTGTGTTTGTGAACGGCTTTTTGCCGTCGGCTATTTTCAATTTTTTCCGGGCTGCAATTTTCTGGACGTAAGTTATTACTTCATTGGCCAGGGAGGGGTTATGGATAAGAAGCCTGTTGAGCTCATGCAGGCGGTATTCAAAAAAATAATAGGGGCTTATTCCCAGCCCCTCGGCGATTAATTCCATGGTTTTGGGAGGGGGCGGGCTGCCCTTGCTTTTAAGCTTGCTGAAATAACTGAAATCAAGGTTGGTCTTATTTGCCAGGCTTCTGAGCTTGACCTGCTTTTCCTTTATGATATCTTCCAGTGCCTGGCCAAAACATTTATCTGAGTACTGCATAAAACAAATTATAGATTTTTTTTTAATACTACCTTATTAAAAATGACATAATAAGGATTGAAACCGACTTTTAGTTGACAATAAATTCAACAAAACAGGCGCCTTTATTTAAATATTTTTTACATATAAAATTGTTTCATGATAAAAAAAGCTACATTATTCATACTGGCCTTTTCTGTGGCTGCTGCAGCCAGCTATGTATGGGCCCTGCCCCTGGAGGCATTAAGGCCCTCCCAGTACATACATCCTGCTCGCTATGCTTCCAGCTTTGAGGATGCAGGCTACTATTATTTTACCCGGAAACTGAAGCAGGAGGATTATATTCTGTATGAGAGCTATCTGGAATACGGCCCGCCGGCTATCGAATGCCTGTACTGGGTGTCCGGGTACCTAAGCAGGCATAAATTAATAGCCTACAGGCCAAAACCTGAAGATATTATCAGGCTAAGGGAGATAGCATCCGGCATGCCGGAAAACAGCAGGAAGGACTATATTGAAAACTGTTTTAAGCATTCGGTATCTGTAATCGTAGGGGGCAGCAGCGATTTGCCCATTGACTCTGTCCTTTATTTTGCCCATATAGCCGGGATGCTTAACCAGCCTTTTTATATCCTCAATAATAACCGAAACAGTAAATTCAGCAGGGAATCAGGGGATTTGGTAATATCCGGGCCTTCCATGGAAATAAGGGACAGGATAAACGCCCTTATAGCAGCCGGAAAGAAGAGGGAAGGAAATATCTGGGTGGATATAGAAAGCATAGATGAGCTGGAGCGGGCAATTGATCTGGTTTTAGCAGAGCACGATTACAAGGTCCTTAACCTGTTTGCGGTTACCCACGGTGTAGGGGACAAACTGATATTCAATACCGCCGGCGGAAAGAGCTTTACCGTAAGCGCAGAGGAAATTTCCTCTATTTTAGAAAAACATGCGGAGGTTAACCTTTTTTTGGCTACCTGCTACTCCAATGTTTTTGCTGAAGGCATATCAGGCAGGGATATAAACATTGTTTCTGCCTCAGATAAGATACTGGTAGACGGGGATCTGGCAGTATCCATGCTGTTAGGGCTTGCCAATGGGGATTTCAGGATAACCCCGGAGGAATTGTATGCCATATCGGAGGGCAGCCTGGCGGACGGGGAGGATAATTACTGCTATTATTACCACTTTAATGGCCGGCAGTTCAGGGTTATAGATCACAAGGTTACCTGGGCGCATAAGGTAAGGTTCGGATACAAGGATTCTGAACTAGATATAAGGGTGAAGGGTTTTGAAGGACGGACAAGCATACTTTATTTCCAAGTGGGAAGAATTCAATAAACAATTTACATTCCAGGCAAATTCTGTATAATAAGTAAATACTAATTATTTATAATGTAAATACTATATTGCTTTGGCAGGTATTTCTTAATGTCTGAAAAGAAACAGATAAATATTAAGGACATAAAGGAACTTCTATCTATATCAAATCAAATAAACAACCTTTTTGCTGCAGAGAAAAACCCCTCCAGGCTTCTGGACTTTATCGCCCGGTGTTTATCTGAATGCAGCCTGTTTTCTTTTTGCCTTATAAAGGCGGAAAATAAAATTTACGGCTGCAGGGAGGTGGTTTCATATATCCCCGGATCTATTATGGCTGGCAGAAATACCTGTATTAACCGAATAAAAGAAAGCACCATTGATGAAAATCTAAAGGAAGTTCTTCTGGCAAAAAACATAAACTCTATTGCCTGCATTGGTACTGATTGCCAGAAAGAAGGCTACCTTGCTGTAGGCTCATCAAGGGCTGATGTATTTTGCAGCCAGCCGCTGGAGACCATAGAGGCTATTTCTAAAAAAATTTTCAGGATTGTCTCTGACCGCCGCAAGCTAAGACTAAAACAAAGAACAATAGGGCTGGCCAGGCTCCTGCTTGATATGCAGGACGGCAAATCATTGGCGGATAACAGCAGGGCCCTTAAGCAGTTAAAAAAATACCTGGGGGCCGGAGAGATAAAGATAATAGCCGGTGGAAATAATGATGAGAATAATCAGTGCATTAATAAGAGCACCCCAAAAGGAGAGTATAGGGTGGCCGAAAAAGGCTTTATCCCTCTTGAGAAGAATAATCATGTATTTGGTCACCTGATGCTCGATTACAATAATCAAGGCATAAATTTAGACAGGGAGGTAAAAATTATGCAGGCTATGGTGAAAAAATTCTGCACCGGCTTTCTGGTGAAACAGAAAAAAGAGGAGAAATACAGGAGTATTTTCCATTCATTGCCCATAGCCATGATTGAGTTTGAGTTCGGACCCATTTTAGATTATGTAGGCCGGCTTAAGGCAAAACAGCTAGAGGATATAAAGGAGCATATCTGCAGCCATTTTGATGAAATGAGAAATTTATTTTCCGGTGTGAAGCTAATTAATACCAATCCTGAAGCCCTTAGATTGTATGAAGCCGACAGCCGGAAAGCATTTTCTGAAAATATCGAAGGGACAGTAACTGTCAGATTGTGCCAGAAATTTGCAGAAATGGCAGCAGCTTTAAACAGCGGCAGGAGGGCGGGGGAGGTGAAGGCCAGAATCAGGACATTGAAGGGCAAAATAAAGGATGTGAACCTGAGATGGACGCTGGTTTCCGGCTGCAACAGCAATTCAATTCTGGCCATTTCCCTGGCGGATATCACCAGGAAGAAAAGGATGGAGAAGAAGCTTAGAAAAAGTATTATGGACCTGGAGAAAAACTTTAAGGGAGCAATAGATACCCTTTCCAAGATTGTAGAGGTAAGGGATCCATATACTGCCGGCCATCAGAAAAAAGTTGCCAGGTTGTCAGTAGCCATTTCCAAAGAGATGGGGCTGGGCAGAGACTTCATAAGGCCTTTGAGCCTGGCAGCTGCCATCCATGATATTGGAAAAATTAATATACCTGCCTCCATATTGGCTAAACCTGGTAAATTAACCCAGATAGAGTACAGCATGATAAAAACCCATCCACGTTTAGGCTATTCCATACTGGATAAAATCAAATTCCCCTGGCCCATACATGAGATAATACTCCAGCACCATGAAAGGATTGACGGTTCAGGCTATCCGCAGGGATTAAGGGAAGATGAGATAATGACAGAGGCAAAAATACTGGCGGTTGCTGATGTTGTTGAAGCCATGTCCAGCCACAGGCCTTACCGGCCTTCCCTGGGAATAGATGCTGCCCTTAAGGAGATTGAAACAAATAAGGGAAAGCTCTACTGTCGCCGGGCGGCAGAGGCCTGCATAAGGCTGGTGAAGGAAAAAAGGTTTTGTTTTTAATTTAGAAGTTAAAGCCATAATAATTATGCCAGATATTGAAGTTTAGCAGGCTGTGCAACACCAAAGAAACCTGGCCCAAGCTCCCAGCTGTAAAATAATCTCCCATGCATTATTGAAAGGATTAAAATATAGCCAAAACAAGTTTTTAAACTGCATCCGTGTACGATGCTTTCCAGAAGCTTTTATCAGCTATCCCTGCCAAAGACTTACTTGGTTGGCTTCGGCCCCCAAACCATACCCAGATTGGCATCTGTCTCTTATAATTTTTCAGTCGGAGCATGTTTCAGCTAAGTTGTTCTGCGGTCCGGCTGGGAATTGTAAGCCAGGAGGCTTAATTGATAGCCTCGATATTGGCTTCTGCCCTTTTGGTTCCCTTCGGCTTCTTCAGGTTTAGCCTTACCGTCTCTTCAGCTTTGGGTTCCTCGATAACCTCTGGCTCTTTAACAACTGCCGGTTTTTAAACAGCCCCCTTTATAAATTCTTTCTCTTCTTTTGTACAGACGGGATCAAAGAAGACTACAAAGGTCAGGACCAAAAAGGGTATGGCAGACTAAAAGGATTGGGCTTTTGCCTGGTGAGGAAAGAAGACAAGCTTATTGCAGATTGCTAGGTAACAGTTAGCCTTAGTAGAAAAATATTCTTGGATAAAAACTTTGGCGTTAAACCATACTATTTTTTTGGCATTATTGGTTTGCAAGTCTTTGACTGCAATATTTTAATGTAGGCAGGTTTATAAGGCCGAAATGTTTGCGGCCTATAGCCATATAATTTTAAATCGTTGCCAGCAGATGCTAGTTCAAACCCAAAGTGTTCTGCGGGTTTAAATTTCCTATCATGCCAACAAAATATAAATAATTATATAAATATTTATTTACATAAATACATAAATAGGCTACAATTACCTACATGAATGTCAGAAGAGAAGCAATTTATAGAAACTCAATAAAAACAGAAACAGATTATCTTCCCATAAATCGGTGGCCAGAGGATGAAAGGCCCAGAGAGAAGCTTATAAAGCATGGCTGCCAGCACCTGAGCAATGCAGAGCTGCTGGCAATAATGTTAAGGACCGGGATAAGCAATAACAGCCATAGCAGATCAGCCCTGGATTTAGCTAAATCGCTTCTTTCAAGGTATAAGCATCTAAACGAGCTGCTGGATGTTTCAGCTTCTGAACTTATTGGTATCAAAGGCATAGGGTGGGCAAAGGCTTGCCAGATTATTGCTTCCCTGGAGCTGGGAAGAAGGGCTGTATCGGAGAAGAACGGAAATAATATAAGTTTTCGCTGCAGTGAAGAAGTGGCAAATTATTATATCCCGCTTTTAAAAAGCTTAAAGAAGGAGCAGTTCAGGATACTTCTTTTGAATATAAAGAATAGGGTAATAAGGGAAGTATTAATTTCGCAGGGCTCTCTTACTTCATCCTTAGTCCGCCTAG
>JBNJCW010000059.1:0-12103 GCA_051744345.1 Actinomycetota bacterium | reverse complement strand
GCAGAACTGGCAGAGCAGGGAATAAGGTAGGTTAACCATGAATGATAGACTGATGCCTTCCAATAACCAGCCATTGGTAAAAATGGTAAACATAAATAAACATTTTGGTGGAGTTACTGCGCTTAAGGAAGTCAATTTCACTGTAGGCCAGAACGAGATTGTTGGTTTGATAGGAGATAATGGTGCCGGTAAATCGACTTTAATCAAAATACTTACTGGTGTGCTTAAGACGGAAAACCATGGAAAAGTATACTGGAATGGTAAAGAATTAAAGAGGCATTCTGTAGATAAAGCAAGGAATCTGGGTATCGAGACGGTTTACCAGGACAGGGCGTTAGCAGAAAAACAGAACATCTGGCGGAATCTCTTTATGGGAAGGGAAGAGACATATGGAAGAACCGGGCTTATTAAAATAGGAAAATCAAGGGAAGATACCATGAAGCTGTTAAGGGAAATGATTGGGTTAACCCAGTCGGGACTCAGTCCAGATTCGGGAGTCCGGGGTCTTTCCGGAGGTGAAAAACAGGGGATAGCAATAGCAAGGGCACTTTATTTTGATGCCAAGCTTATCATTTTAGACGAACCGACCAATAATCTATCCCTTTCTGAAACTAATAAAGTACTGGATTTCGTCAGGAGAATAAAAGCCGAGGGTAAATCCTGTATATTCATAACCCACAGCATTTATCATGTTTATCCTGTTGCAGACAGGTTTGCAGTCCTGGACCGGGGAACGGTAGTAGGCGAGATACTCAAAAAAGACATATCCCTGGACGAGCTTCTGCGTAAGCTCGAACATGTAGCAAAACACGGAGCATTAGTCTAAAAATTAACTGAATTTAGGGAATGAAGAGGATTTGTGCTGGTGCCGCTGCCGGCACCAGGGCAAATCCTCTAAAAGGAGTTACTGCTAACAGGTCCTGTATTTTGGCAAATATCATAGAAATAAAAACAAATACTTAAAAGGAAAAGCAGAAATGATGGAAATAATAAAAAGGAAATGGCATGAATCCAGACTGCAGATAAGCATATTAGGTGTTTTAATTATTGTGTTTACCGCATTTGCGATTGCCAACCCCAGGGTTTTTTTAAGCTATAGTATTTACTATTCATTCATGTCAACCATTCCCTTTGCTGCTATTCTTGCCGTATCTCTGACCATGGTCATTATCCTGGGGGAAATAGACCTTTCTTTTCCTTCGGTGATGGGATTCTGTGCCTGGGTTTTTTCAGCTATATTCAATCAGACAGGAAATATATATCTGGCTTTTATCTGTTGCCTGATTGTAGGCGTTATTGCAGGGTATATTAACAGTGTTCTGATAGTGAGAATAGGTATACCCTCACTTATCGTAACCATAGGTATGATGTATTTGTGGAGGGGCCTTACCATTATAGCCTGCGGCGGTATCGGGCTGTCACTGGTAGGAACCCAGGAAACAATGTTATATAAAATCCTTGTAGGAAGGGTGGGAGGCCTGATACCTGCACAGGCGTTATGGGCCTTTTTTATTGCAGTTATGTTTGGAATTATTTTAAACCGGCATAGATTTGGTGCCCATGTACTTTATTCCGGTGACGATGATGTCAGCGCAAGTATGATGGGTGTAAATGTGGGAAGGGTAAAAACTATTGTTTTCATGCAGGTAGGAGTATTTGCTGCATTTGTAGGTGCGCTGGTTTGCCTTGAGGTTCTCTACTTCTGGCCATCGACAGGAGAGGGTTACCTGATGAAAACACTGGCCTCTATTTTTATAGGGGGCACTTCAGTATTTGGAGGAGTTGGAACAATATTCGGAACCTTTATAGGTTCAATTATTATGGGTTCCCTGGAAAGTGGAATTATTATATCGGGAATTTCGGGTTTCTGGACACAATTCATTTTCGGAGTGGTTATCGTATTATCCCTTACTATATATGCGTATATGAATAAAAAGCTTAACCTTAGTAAAAAAATAGCAGGCTGCATGCGGAGGTTATTTAAGCGGGGACAGGATTAAGGCTAAAGCTGGTATTGATTTCCCTGGTGATGATTTAATGGATAGCAGGAATCGCCTAACAACAGCATTAGACCACAAAGAGCCCGACCGGGTTCCTCTTGATGTGGGGGCAACCATTGTAACCTCCATATGTAAAAAGGCTTATGTTGATTTAAAAAAGTACCTTGATTTAGAAATTGAAGATATAAAGATTTTGGACTATGTCCAGCAGCTCCCTTATATTGACGAAGAATTGTTGAAAAAGCTGGGGGCGGATGTCCGCATGGTTGCTACCGCCTACATGGCTGCTGAAGAGCAGGAAATCCTTGAGGAAGATAATTACTATTATTTTTTTGACAGGTGGGGTTCAAAGCTGCGGATGCCTAAAAAAAACGGCCATTACTTTGATTGGGTTGATTTTCCTATCAGGGAAACCAGCATGGAGGCCTTAAAAAAATACAGGTGGCCGGAACCGGATAGCATAGAATATATTTTAAACCTCAAAGAGAGAGCAGTGAATTTGTACAAAAACACTGAATTTGCACTGGTGGGCACCGCAATCTTCGGCGGCGGTATTTTTGAGCAGCCTTCCAGGATAATGGGAATGGAGCCTTTTCTGGCAAGTTTGGCCGAAGATGAGAAATTCGCAAATGAAATAATGGAAAAGATAACAGAACTCTATATTGAAAATTGCTCAAGGTACCTGGAACAAATCGGCAGCCTGATTCAGGTTTTTGCCTATTGGAATGATCTGTCCACCCAAACAGGGCCCATGATTTCTCCGGATGTTTACCGTAAATTAATCAAGCCCAAGGACAGGAGACTGATAGAAGCAATAAAGTCAAAGACAGATGCAAAAGTTTTCTATCACTGCTGTGGAGCGGCCAGGGACCTTATCCCGGATTTAATCGATATAGGGGTGGATATATTTAATCCCGTACAGGTTTCGGCTGCGGGTATGGATACAGCTTCCCTTAAAAAAGAATTTGGCAAATATATAACTTTCTGGGGCGGAGGCTGTGATACCCAGCATATCCTTCCCTGCGGAACTCCCGGAGAAGTTAAAGAGGAAGTTAAAAAAAGGATAGATGATCTTGCTGGCGGCGGAGGTTTTGTATTCAGCGCCGTGCATAATATCCAGGATGGGGTACCGCCTGAAAATATAATGGCAATGTTGGAGGCTTTGGAAGAATATGGAAAATACTGATAGAAAGACAGGAAACCGGCAATGAACTCGAGGGAAAGGGTGCTGACGGCCCTGGAGCACAGGGAGCCTGACAGGGTACCAAGGCTGTCAACATTTACCCCCGAGTTTGCGGATAAGTTAAGGAAGCATTTTGGGATAGATGATGAATTATTTAATCCCCATGGCGGTACCGGACATGAGCTGGAGGTAAAGATAGGGAATGATATATTGCTTACCAGCCAGGGTTTTGCCAACTCATATTATCAGAGCCTGGAAAAAGATTATACTGACCAGTGGCAGATTGGGTGGAAAGTTGTAGAGTACAGGACAAAACATGGGATTGGGCACTATACAGAGATAGGGAGCCATCCCCTGTCAGAGGACCATGCCGTTTATGACTATGTCCCTCCTGACCCGACGGATAAATCAAGGTATGAACCAGCCAGAAGGCTGATAGAAGATTACGGGAAAGATTACCCTATTATGGGAGTGATTGTATGCACCATATTTGAGGCAGCCTGGGCACTCAGGGGTTTGGATAAGCTTATGATTGATCTTGTATCCAATGAAGAGCTGGCTAATAGGATTTTAGACATACCCTTCAATTACCATAAGTATGCCGGCAAAAAACTTGCAGAAATGGGTGTGGATATTATATGGACAGGGGATGATATCGGTTCCCAGAAGGGCATGCTCATCTCTCCCCGGATGTGGCGGAAATACCTAAAGCCAAGGATGGCTAAATTGTATTCCGAGCTAAAGCAGGTAAACCCCGGCCTTAAAATAGCCTATCACTCAGATGGGAATATCTATCCGGTGATAGATGAAATGATTGAAATTGGGCTGGATATATTAAACCCCGTACAGCCTAAATGCATGGACCCCTATTACCTTAAGAGGCGCTACGGCAAGAATATAAGTTTTTGGGGAACCATGGATATTCAGGAAACCCTGCCGTTTGCTACGGCCGGGGAGGTTGAAAGGGAGGCAAGGGAGAGGATAAGGTTTATGGGCCCCGGAGGGGGCTTTATTATCTCCCCGAGCCATCATGTTCAAATTGATACACCGGTGAAAAACTTTTTTTCTTTCTGGAACGCAGTAGAAGAGTACGGGAAATACCCTATTGCTGTTTGACCGTCTGTATGGGGCGTGGTTTAAGGTATTTAGTTAAGTTATAATGATAGAAAGGATAAAGAAAATGCTAAAGATTGGATTTGTTCCTTCCCACCGGTCACCCTTTGACAGGGATTGGGCTGCTGATATGAGAAAACGTACCATAAAAGCTATCAATGAGCGCATAGAAGGGATTGAAATTGTATATCCGGATGAAAGTTTAACGGACGGCGGCCTTATAACTTTCCAGGAAGATGCATATAAGGCTGTAAGGCTGTTTAAGGAAAAGGACATCAAGGGATTGATTATAGGTACCATGACATTTGGGGAGGAACTTCCTAACCTAACCATAGCTGAAGCATTTGATAATATCCCCATATTATTATTTGGTACAAAAGAAGGCCCTTTTACTGCTGACGGCAACAGAAGGTCTGATTCTTTTTGCGGAACCATTTCTACTGCTGCCGGGCTGAGCCGGAGGAAGATTAAATTTCATTTTGCGGGCATATATTTTCCCGAAGAAGAAGGGTTTATTCAAGCGGTTACAGAATTCAGTAAAGCGGTTTTAACCTATAATGATTTTTTAGGTGCCAGAATTGGCATGATTGGCCCAAGGCCCGCTCCTTTTGAAACCTGCGCAATAAATGAAATAAGCCTCATAAGTAAATTCAGACACAGGATTATTCCCTTTAACCTGCTTAAGGTTAATGCTGATCTGGGCAAAATAACTGATAAGCAGATTGAAGGCACCGTTGGAGAAATTAGAAAAAATTATGATTGTACCCTTGTTGAGGGGGAGTCTATTTCCACCATGGCCAAACTGGAATACCTGTTAAGGGAATATGCACAAACAGAAAACATATCGGGCTACGGCATACAATGCTGGACTTCCATGCAGGAGGAGATAGGCATATCTCCCTGCCTGGCAATGGGAAGGCTTACCGATTCTGGAATAATGTGTGCCTGTGAGGTAGATATCCACGGGGCACTAACCATGCTTGTCCAGTATCTTGCTTCATTTAAGAAAACGGTGCCTCACTTTATTGACTGGACCATCCAGCACCAGGAGGATGAAAACAGCTTTCTGGCCTGGCATTGCGGCAATGCGCCTGCAAGCTTAAGGTGCAGCTCATGCAAGCCGGTTCTAAATTCGCATTCTATCCTGGGACGGCAGATAGGGTATGAAAAGAGTTTTGGGACTGCAGAGTTCCAGCTAAAGGAAGGAGAAGTTACCCTGGCGAGGCTGGGGGAGACTGACGGCAGGTTCAGGATGCTTATTGCCAAGGGCGAGGCTTACCGTGATGACAGGAATCTGAGGGGATCCTGGAAGTGGATCAGGGTTAAGGATTTAGCCGGTTTGTACCGCACTATAATTGAAGAGGGATTCATCCACCATGCCAGCATGATTTTCGGGGACAGGGTAAAGGAAATAGAGCTGTTCTGTAAATTTGCGGATATTGAAGTTGTCAGTGTTTAATGGTGTAATAAATAGCTAAAAATATCAAAAGTTTAAAAATTAAAGTATGAGGGAAAAAGCTATCTCTATAAAAGAGATAAATAAGAAAAATATTCTGAAAATAATTATAAACAGGGGGCATGTCTCCAGGGCAGATGTTTCCAGGCTCCTAAAAACCAGCCGCCCGACAGTTTCTACATATATAAATGAACTTATAGGGGAGGGCATGGTTAAAGAGGCCGGCAAATCCAAATCTTCCTCAAACGGAGGCAAAAGGGCTACCCTGCTGGAGTTCAATAGCAGGGCCGGATATATATTGGGGGCCATGATTGGGGTAAAGAGCATCAGGATTGCGGTAACTGACCTCCTGTCCAATGTAATTGAAATCATGAAGGTCCCCACTGAGGAATGGCTTGGGCCCCAGCCTGTTATTGATAAGATAGTAGAGGGCTCTGAAAAAATAATGGAAAAAGCACTGCTTGGCAGCCAAAATGTCCTGGGTATAGGTATTGGAGCCCCCGGGCTTGTTGACTGTAAAAAGGGTATTGTGACTTTTTCCCCGAATCTTGCCGGATGGTCTGATATTGATTTGAAGAAGGCAGTAGAGCAAAAAATAGGTTTTCCCACCTACATCGATAATGAGTGCCGGGTTCAGGCAATAGCGGAAAAATTGTACGGAATGGCTAAAGGGGTGAAAAACTTTGTCTGCATAGAGACAGGAGTGGGCATAGGCTCAGGGGTCTTTATAAATGACCGGCTGTTTGGAGGAGACAAGGGAATGGCAGGAGAAATCGGGCATATTACCACCAACCTGGGCGGGAACAAGCTCTGCCACTGCGGTAATGCCGGGTGCCTGGAAACCTTATGTTCGGTTACAGCGCTGATTGATAATATCAATAAGGATATGAAGGGAACAAAAATATCGCTGGATGAGCTGTATAAACTCTACAGGGAAAATAATGAAATTGTCACCAGGCGGGTTGAAGAAAATGCCAGGTACCTGGGGATAGGGATCTCCAATGCAATAAAAATGTTTAACCCTGAACTGGTAATAATTCACGGAGAGGCCATAAAGTTTGGTGAGAAATATTTAAATATAGTTAGGAAAACAGTAACTGAAAACACTTTCCCCAAGGTTAAGGATTCCTACAATATCCAATTTTCAAGGTTAGGGGAGAAAGTTGGACTAATTGGGGCTACATCTGTAGTATTTGAAAAAACGCTTAATCTAAACAGCCTGGGTGTGTCCGGCGAATACCTGGTGAAAAAAACACTATGATGTCAGCCATAAGGTCCCTGCAGGAGATTTAAACATTTAGGCTTAAAGATTTTTTTAGGATAACATCCGGTATGGTTTAAACCGGCAGCCAGAAAAAACTTAAAAAAAGCTATTGGGTGCATAGCAGAAGCGGGTAGATGCTGCGGCTTCATTGTTTAGGAAGGTACGGGTATTCGATACCCTCTGGCCGGAACCACTTAAGGTCTTAGGGGGCCTGATTGAGCTGAGCCGGTATTCTTTAAAATGCAAGCATTTTCAGGAAGGACACCTATGGGAGGCTCTACGTTTTTTACTATATTTAGGAAACAGGAAGAGCTGTTTCTGGAAAAATTCGGGCATAATTTAAGCCCTAACCAGGAACTTGTGAATATATTGTCTCCCGGCAGGGTCAATATAATTGGTGAGCATACCGATTATAATAATGGCCTGTCTATTGCAGCTGCAATAGACAGGTACATATTTATTACAGGGGCAAAAAACAATTCAAATCTGGTGGAGGCCTACTCGCAGGCACTTGGACAGTCCCAAAAATTTTCCATAAATAACATATGCTATGACGAAAATGCTGGATGGATTAATTACATAAAGGGAGTGGTCAAGGGATATATGCAGAACCATCAAAAGATTGGCGGATTTGGCATGGCTCTGAGCACCAATCTTCCCATAGGGGCAGGCATAAGTTCTTCGGCTGCCCTGGAGGTTGGTGTGGGTAAGTTTCTTGAAGAGGCCTTTAAACTGGAAATCAGCATAGGGGAAACCGTAAGGTACTGCAACTGGAGTGAAAATAATTTTGTAGGGGTAAAATGCGGTTTCCTGGACCAAATAACTGTAGCCTACGGCAAAAAAGACCACGCGGTATTTATAGATTTTAAAGATCTTTGCTGTGAATATATACCTTTCAGGTTAGGGGACAATACAATATTAATTGTTGATTCCGGCCAGAAAAGAAATCTTTATGAGACCGAATACAATAAGAGGGGCAGAGAATGCAGGGAAGCCTTAAAACAGGTTAACTTGATACTGGAAGATAATAGCATTAAAAGCTTATCTGATATCAGCATGCATATGCTGGGAAAAATAGAGGACCGTATGGATAAAAAGCTTTTTAGAAGGGCAAGGCATGTTGTAACTGAAAACGATAGGGTAAAAAAAGCAAAGAAGGCCATAATGGTAGGAGATATGAACAAGCTGGGCTCACTCCTTATCAGTTCCCATTCAAGCCTCAGGGATGATTATGAAGTTTCTACCGAGAGGCTTGATTTCCTGGTGGAAGAGATATGCAGGATAGAAGGCGTTTACGGAGCAAGGCTTATGGGGGCAGGTTTCGGGGGAAATATTATAGCTATTGTAAAGAAAAGGAGTGCAGAAGTTATAGCTTCGGAGGTTGGAAACAAATTTAAATCAAGGTTTGGAGTATTGCCCTGTTTTATCCAATGCCTTCCCTCTGACGGAACAAAGAGATTTATAGAAAGGGGCTGCGCCGGGGATAGGCAGGCAAGCGAAAGCCGATGTCCTGCAAGTACCGGAGGATTCAGCAAAAAAACTGTTCTGAAAGAGGACGGAAGGTACTTGATTTATTATAATTTTTAGGGGGGAGTTAAATGCTGGAGCTGAGGTATGATCCCATAAAAGACCATGTTGTGGCTATTGCCACCCAGAGGCAGGAAAGGACATTTCTCCCTCCCAGGGATTTTTGTCCTCTCTGTCCGACCAAACCGAATAAAATGCCTACCGAGATACCTGCAAGCGAGTATGATATTGTAGTTTTTGAAAACAGATTTCCCACTTTCAGCAGAAACCCGGACATGTTAGGTACCGATTTGTTTTCAGAGCAGGATGTTTTTCGAAAGGGTTCTGCCGGTACAGGCTATGTTAGGAAAGAGTCTAAGGGTATTTGTGAAGTAGTATGCTATACCTCAGATCATGATTTGTTTTTGGAAAAAATGCCGGAGGCAAGGATAAGGAACCTGGTTAAGGTTTGGATGGACAGGTATGCTGAGCTGGGCAGCAAAAAATACATAAAATATGTCCTGATTTTTGAAAATAAGGGAGAGGAAATAGGGGTTACCCTTTCCCACCCCCACGGGCAGATATATGCATTTTCTTTTATTCCTCCCGTGGCAAAAACAGAACTAAGCTCATCCAAAAAATTTTATGACAGGAATAATGGCTGCCTGCACTGCCAGGTAGTCAGCAGGGAGGTTGAGGAGGGCAAAAGGGTTATAGACAGGGATGATAATTTCATTTCCTTCATTCCCTTCTATGCCCGCTGGCCGTATGAGGTTCATATTTATCCCCTAAGGCATATGGGAAACATATGCCGGCTTGAAAATGGGGAAATAGGTTCGTTGGCAAAGATGATTAAAAAGCTTTTAAATAGATACAACCGCCTTTTCAATTTCAGGATGCCTTATACCATGGTGATCCACCAGGTTCCAGCGGATAACAAAAAATACCCTTACTATCATTTTCATCTTGAATTTTACCCGCCGTATAGGACCAGGGATAAACTAAAGTATTTGGCAGGTTGTGAATTAGGGGCAGGTACCTTTATAAATGATACCCTGCCGGAAGAAAAAGCAGCTGAGTTGAGGGATGCCCGGTAGGCGGCTCATTACAGATTGTGCCCATAGAAAGCAAAATTCTTTTTGGTATTTAATGAACCTTATAACTGAGGTGCCCCCTATTATTAAAAATTATATTGATATTTGTATAATCGAAGCTTTTTAATATCAGGTTATGTTTGGTAAAATATTGCCGGATTTTATACCTGCCTGGATTAAAGCCGCGGAATAAAAAATATGGGCAATGTATGATGCAGCGGCAGATTCTTAAAAAAAGTACTATTTTTCCTCCAAATTAGGTAAAATACTTTCCTGTATGTATGGAATAGAGGACTTATGGAAAAACAAAAAACACTTATACTTAATGGAAACTTAAGGAGGCTTTTATTTCAGTTTTCACTGCCTGCGGTCACGGGTATGGTGATAGTAGCCCTTTATAATTTTGTGGATACCCTTTTTGTAGGCAGGGGGGTTGGCCCCCTGGCAATAGCCGGCCTTACGGTTGTTCTGCCTGTGATGATTTTTATGATTGCCATAGGCCTGCTTACCGGGGTGGGGGCTGCATCTGTGGTTTCAAGGTCACTGGGCAGCAGCGACAGCGAAAGGGCAAGGATCGCTGCAGGAAACAGCATAATCTTAAACCTGGTATTAAATATTCCCCTGATTGCAGTATTTTATTTGTTTATGGACAGGATTTTGACCTTCCTGGGGGCTTCTGCTGACGTCCTGCCTTATGCCAAGGATTATCTGGAGATAATACTGATAGGTTTTGTTTTCTATACCTTTTCCATAAACGGAAATAACCTGATAAGGGCGGAAGGCAAACCCAGGGCATCCATGTATGCCATGCTGATAGGCGCGTGCTTAAATATTGCCCTGGACCCGTTATTTATCTTTGTCCTGGGAATGGGGGTAAGGGGGGCGGCTATAGCTACCGTTATCAGCCAGGCTGTGAGCTGTATTTACATATACGGTTTCTTTCTTTCAGCCCAGAGCATATTTCACCTTAACCTTGATAAATTCAGGCTTAGAAAAAAGATATCCAGAGAAGTGCTGGCCATCGGGATACCATCTTTTTTGATGGAGATAATCGGCAGCCTGATGTTCATTCTGTTTATAAAAGTTGTCCAGAGGTACGGAGGGGATATGTATATAGCCATAACCGGCATAGGCATTAGGATAATAGACCTGATTTTTATGCCTATCTTGGGCATAAGCCACGGTTTTTCACCGATTGTCGGTTTCAACTACGGGGCAGAGCTATTTTTGAGGGTTAAAAAAACGCTGAAGGAAGCCCTGCTGTGGACAGTAATTATCTCCTCTACCGGCCTGGTATTTATGGTAATATTCCCCGAGTTTCTGCTGGGCTTTTTTACCGATGACCCGGAGATAATCAGCAAGGGGGTTATGCCCTTAAGGCTGATTGCTATCCTTTCCCCCCTGTGGAGCTTTCCTATACTGGGTGCTGCATTTTTTCAGGCGATCGGCAAAGCGCAGCCCGCCCTTTTTATTACCCTTTCCAGGAATGTGCTGTTTTTTGTTCCTGCAGTCCTGCTTCTGCCGGCGCTTATGGGGCTTACCGGGGTATGGCTTAGCTGGCCGGTAACTGATATATTTTCTTTTATGGTAAGTTTTGCTTTTCTTTACAGGGAAGTCCGGATTATAGGCAGGGTAAACTTATCCGGCAGTGCCTGATTTAATTGAATGGATATTGAGGGATTTAAATGGAATTTGAAGGATATTCATACAGGACCGGGGCAAGGTTTGGGAGCAGGGTAGCAGTGCGGATAAAAGATGGCTGCTTGATAGTTACCGGCCCCCGCATCGGGCCGGTCGCCTACAGGTTATGGATACTGGTACAGGTCCTGGTGCTTTTGATGACAATACCTGCGCTGGTGCTTCCCCTAATTTATAATGCCTATTGGTACCTTCTGCTGATACCTGCATTATTGCTGTTTCACCTGTTTATTGGCGGGGTGGGGGCAGCTGTATTATGGGAGGCGGCAAATCTTGCATCCTTTGGGAAAGGGCAGAAGGGAGAAACAGTTGAGATACCGCTGGGCAATATTGGGGATGTAATGCTGGGCAAGGGCTGGGCAAGGAAAGGGCTGTGGATGGTCATTCCCTATGTAGTGCCCCTTGTAGATAAAGCAGCAGAGGGCTTTTGCGTCTCCTTTGAAGCTTCCCAGTACGGAAACCGGGGAAAAAATGCGGTGTTTGCTTTTCATATGCAAAGCAGGCGGCAGGCAGAAAAACTGAAGGAAGCATTGAGCAGCAAAAAGGAACCGAAAGCCAAGTTTTAAAACAGCAATGCTTAACCGGAAAGCAGCCGGCCCGAAAAAGGCCGGATAACATTATTGATTTCCCCGAAATTGATCAGGTTTTAAATTATTTCCGGGATAATGTTCTGGCCAAAGGGTTGGAAAATATTGCTATCCCCCATGCTAATCTGGAAGGGCATGCCTGAAGGCGGTGGGGTCATGTATGCAGAAGAGCACCTCCGGGAGCTGCCTGTAGCTTATAACC
>JBNJCW010000058.1:0-12444 GCA_051744345.1 Actinomycetota bacterium | reverse complement strand
GAGCTTGCAAAGATTTTTACATTTCCGGAATCATAGAGATTCTTAAGCTGTATCTCGTAGTCTTTTTTATAAGTGATCTCATCAAGAAAAACAAAAATTTTTTCAGAGAAAGGAATCCTGTGAATCCTTCTGTATTCATCGATTATCTCAACTATGCTTTTTTTAGATAAAAGGTAATCATCAAGACTTATATAAAATATTTTATTTTGATTAATGCCTCTGTCTTTTAATAATCTTTTTATTAATAACTTAAAAACTGTAGTTTTGCCAACACGTCTCAACCCGGTTAGAATTATTATATCCCTTGAATTAAGCTTATTTAGAATAAGGTCAACGACGTTTCTCTCATATATTCCCTGTAACTCATAATCCGTTTCCCACCATGGGTTATACCTATATAACAGTTCGCTAATACTTTCCATTTTTAACCACCTTTTCAAATCTTTAGTTATTATACGACATTATCGTATATATTGTCAAATATATATACGATACAAACATATAATATTAAATAATCAGAAATAGAAAAAGTATCTTATTTTCAGGGTGATAATAGGACCAATTGTTGTTATCAATATTGTTCAGTCCGGGGAGCCAATATGAAGTTTTACAAAATCTTAATTATTTTTATATAATAAAAATGCATCCCTATGATGATGAATCATAGGACCCCCTGGGTAACAGTGTTACGGCCAGGGGATTTTTATATGTATATATATTCATGGGAAAATCAAAAATAAGCTTCTAGATCGATGGTTTTAATATTTATCATCGTATAAATGAATACCAAAAAAAGACTGGAATCAGTTATAAATGGCTGAATTATAGAAATCTTTTTACCTCTCTTTTAAAACCTGATGAAGAAATATCTAATATTTATTTTTTTACAGCAATAACCCAAGACTTCGGCCAAGATACGGTTAAAAGGCATAACCAATATATTACAGCATTAGAATCTCAGGGTATTAAAATTGTAAAAGGATACTTCAGTAGAAAGAAAAAACTATGTAAGGTTAAAGGCTGTAATTATAAAGGTAATAAATTTTTTAATACAAGGGAAGAAAAACAAACTGATGTAAATATATCCCTTTTTCTCTTAAAAGATGCTTATTTAAATAAATTTGATAAGTGTTTTTTAATGTCAGGGGATAATGATTTTGCACCCGTGTTAAAGACCATTAAAGAGTTATTTAATGTAGTCCCATTTTTAATAACTCCACCATATGAGCATAAAGTTGTTAATTTGAAGCCGATTAAAAGTTTAAAAAGTGCTTGTTATGACCAGGACAAAAAAAGATTTAATGTTATAAATCTAAATTTTAATGATTTCATTGGCCACTCATTTCCGGAGATATATGATGCTTCAGGGAAGTTAATTGTAAAAATGCCTGAAGAATATTCTAAATTTTAAAAGGGCTAATAAGTTTTATTATATTTTATAGAAATCTGTAATTTAATTAATTCCATTAAAATTTGGTTCGAAATTTCATTACTTAGGGGAGCCAAGTATAACGGGGCTTTGACCTGATTGATTAAAGAATAGGTTTACCGGGTTT
The DNA here is from genome assembly GCA_051744345.1 of Actinomycetota bacterium. GTDB lineage: Bacteria > Actinomycetota > Humimicrobiia > Humimicrobiales > Humimicrobiaceae > Halolacustris. The sequence goes on along the minus strand of JBNJCW010000058.1, from coordinate 10,888 downwards.
AATGCTTTTTAAAAAAGTATCGCATGGTATACACAATATATTATCAATTAGAAGTTTTTCATTCCCTCTGTAAACAAATATGGGCTTACATTTTGGATAATCATTACAAAATGTTTTCAAAGGTCGCAGCTCATTCCTATAAACATTTCTTGTGTTTTTAACCTCTATTGCCCAAAAACCATCTTCACCATAAACTATAAAATCAACTTCAGTCCCGGCTTTTGTTCTCCAATAATACAATTTACAAGATAAATGACTATAATCGATCCATGCTCTTATATGTTGAGAAACAAGACCCTCAAGATTAGGCCCATCAATCTCACCAGGCCGATCAAGGGGACCGGCAGGCCTTATTATACGAAATACACCGGAATCAAAAAAGTAGAATTTTGGATGTTTTATAACAGCCCGTTTAGATCTTTTTGTAAAAACAGGTAAAGAATATGCCATTAATAGATCATAAAGAATTTCAATATAACCTCCCACAGTCTCTCTTTTAACCTCACATTCCCTGGCTACATTATTGAGGTTAAGTACTGTTCCATGGGAAAAACTTATAGCTTCTAAAAATCTTGCAAAGCTTCCAATATCTCTAATGAATCCTTCCATCTGGATTTCTTCTTTCATATAAAGAGTGATATAAGCATTTAGTGTGTATATAGGGTTTTGAGTATAGTAAACTAAAGGAAGAAGGCCCGTAGATAAGGCTTTTTTCAAATCGAATCTATCCCCTAATTCAGATGCCATAAAAGGATGAAGTGAACAGACAACAGCTCTTCCTGCAAGAAGGTCAACTCCCTTTTGTTTTATTTTCCTGGCACTTGAACCTGTTAGAATAAATCTTAATTCAGGTTTTTCTTCTATAATTAAATGCACAACATCTAATAATTCAGGTATTTTCTGAACTTCATCGATAATCACATTTCTTTTATCGGGATTTCCCTCTATAAGTTCTTTAAGTCTTTCGGGCCTTGCCTTATATCTTCGATATATGCCTGGATCTAAAAGATCTATAATCAATTCATTTTTACAATTTGTTTTTAGCCAGGTTGTTTTTCCTGTTCCTCTGGGTCCAAAAAGAAAATAGCTGTTTTTTGGACTTTTAAAATAACGTTTTATAATTTCCATTTTCTCACTTCTTGTGTTAATAATAAAAAATATACTCTATTTTTTGTATTTAGAATACAAAAATACTATAATTTTTAACCTCTGTCAAAGGTTTTTTATTATATTGATAAAAGCCCACGTTAGTTTGACAGCATAGCTGAAGGACTAACACCCCAAAACCCCTGCTATATAAGGCTTTAAGAGGATTTTTTATTTTAATTATAGGGGTAGTCTACTTCAACATCACCTGGTAACTGCTTACGTTTAAGCATCCACCATCGCCACCTGAAAGCGCTGCAGCATTGTCCAAGCTACGCGGTAGCTTGTACCCAGAGTACGCTCTAAGGTTTTAGCCGTCATACCGTTCTTAGCCGTGGTTAAGTGCCAGGCTGCCTCAAACCAAGTCGTTAGCGGTGTTCTTGTTTTATCAAAGATCGTTTCTGCAGTCACGGATGTCTGGTGGCGACAAATTGCACAAGCCAATCTTCTGCGGCTTTCGTTCCATGGAGTTAAAGATTTCTTGCATGCAGGACAAATAAATCCTTCGGGCCAACGCAATTTTTCCAAGAATGCCGCACAAGCATTATCGTCAGTAAACATTTCCACAAATCCCCGGTAAGTATTTGGGTAGTCAAGTCCTGGTACTAATGCCAATTTCAAGGTTTTTTTCCTCATGCTAAAAGTTTCTTTTTGTATTGTAGCAGAGGTGGAGCTAACCAACTACCCCCCTTTATATTTCAAAAAGATAGAACATAAGGCCACCGCCAGACTCCTTGTGGCAAGCAAAGCTAAAAAGGAAAAAGAAGAGGCTATGGACGCCCTAAAAGAGAAAAGATTCTTAGAGGATGCCAATAGTCTAAAGGCATCAGTTGAAAAAGGAAATGTGTTAGTTCCCAATAAAGTACAGGTTAGAATTGTAAGGATAATGCAGAGGTACCCATCAGTTTCAAAATATTATGATATAGCCACAATACCCACAGAGGATGGGAAAAGGGTAACTTCTATAGAGGTTAAAAAAAAAGAAAACAGAGAGGGAAGATAGAGGCACCTTAACCGGATGCTACGTAATAGAGACTGTCCACAAGGATATGGCTGCAGAAGATATACTTAAATCCTACCACAGCCTAACCCGGGTGGAATCTTCGTTCCGCTCCCTAAAAACTGACTTGGGACTTAGGCCGGTATACCACCAGAGGCAAGATAGATGTGCTGCCTATCCTTTTATATCAGTACTTTCCTACCACCTTCTAAATACCATAGAGCTTGCTCTAAAAAGAAAGGGCTGCCATAAAATCTGGGCCACCATACGTAGTGAGCTATCCACCCATATGAGGACCACAGTTATTATGTCTGATAAGAATGGAGCAATTCATAACATCAGGGTATCCTCAACCCCTGAACCACACCACAGTAAGATATATGATATGCTGGGGATAAAGGATCCCCTGGGTAAAGTCCATCTTAAGCTTTAAAAGGTTGTAGTGACCTATTTTTGGGATCTGAAATGCAGCACAAGCCCGTGTTTATGGGATTACCCTGTTTTCAAATCGAACTTGGGATACGCTAGACCGCCGTCTGCCAAGGGAGATAATTATTTTCCTTGGCTCTAAATTACAATTAACCAGGCTCTTGCCGGCAGAGATTCGGAGCCCTATGTTTAATGGTAAGCAGTAAGCCTGTAAATCCTAAGCTGCTTAACTGTAAGCGGTAAAAGCTGTAGGGTTAGCAATCCCTTTGCTGCTGTATTTTATGGTGGAAAAACAGCCTGGCCACCCCCAATTTACGCTATTGGGTTTCGGGCTAACCTGCCTTGCGGCAGTTTCGCGCTTGCCCCACCATCTCTGCTAATGCTCTTTAAAATTTACCTTACTCCGGTAATTGGCAATATGTATCCTGTTTATAATATCCCTTAGTTTTTTCAAATTATTTCCGTACTCTTCAACAGTTTGCTTAAAAGGGTAAACCGGCCGGCGCACTATGTCCCGCTCTTCCTTGTGTATTATTGTGCTGTAGGCAGATTTTATTGCTTTCTGCAACAGGGTTTCCTTCTCAGCCAGAAGACTCTTCCTTACTTCCAGCGCTTCCGCAATACTGATTTTTTCTCCACCGTACTCAATCTGGCAGCTAAAATTTGCCAGCTGTATTGCCTGGTTTAGCTTCAGCCTTTTAAGCTGCAATTTTTTAAGTTTCTCTTCTGCTTCCCGAAGATTAAAGTCTTCTGCGGGCTCATTTTGCTCCCCGCTGCCGAACAGCCGGTCGCTTTTATCCTGGCTGTCGGTGAGCTTTTCTAACAGCCTGATACGGCTGTCGTATTCATCCCTTAGCTGGATGGCTTCAAACAGGTACAGGTTTTTCTTTTCATCAGGCATAATCTGTCCTCTGGTCTTTAATGATTGCAGGATATTATATAATATATTTTTATAATATACAAATAGTATTAATAATTAATTATTAAATTTAAATACAATAATTTTTTAGGTTACTAAAATTGCAGTCAATTTGCTTTAAGGCCATATCTTTTTTTAGATTATTCAGAGTTTATGCGAAAAAAAAGACTAAATACAGCAGGCTGACTGTCATTATAAATTTGAACTTGCATAGCTTGTTTCGATTGTGTATTATTAACTATAATTTTTTAAAAGCTTGTAACTTGATTAAGTAAATTAAATAAATGGGAAATAAAGAGATTAACTACCAGAAGATTAAAGGCGATCTTCAAAATTACATAGAGCCTAATATAAACTACTGCTGCCAGTGCGGTAAATGCAGTGCAGGCTGTCCGGTGGTGGATTTGTATGAGTACAAGCCCCATCAGATAATAAGTCTTATACAGTCGGGCCAGATGGATAAGATTGTCAATTCCGATACCATATGGCTGTGTGTTGAGTGTGACATATGCTCGGACCGCTGCCCGGAGAAAATAAGCATAGCAGCTATAATGAACCACCTGAGGGTGGTTACCTGGAAGGAAAGTACCAGGAAAGAAAAAAGCATTTCTAAATTTTACAGGCTTTTTAACAAGGTTGTGCAGATTTTCGGCAGAAGCTATGAGCCCGGCCTTATAATGGGCCTTAATGTGGGCACTGGAAGGTTTTTCAATGATGCGGATATAGCAGTGGATATATTAAAGAAAAGAAAGATAAAAATTCTGCCGGAGATGGTTAAAGGCAGAAAAAAAATGGGCAAGGTTATAAAGAAGTATTTATAGGAATATGGCAGAGGATAAACTAAAAATTGCATATTATCCCGGTTGCTCCCTGAACTCTACTTCACTGGACTACAATGTATCCATAAAAAAGCTTCTGGAGGTGCTGGGCATAGAGTTTGAGGAAATCCGGGACTGGAACTGCTGCGGGACCACTCCCGCCCACCATACAAACGAGCAGCTCTCTGCCGCGCTTTCAGCCAGAAACCTGCTGCTGGCTAAAAAGATGAGATACGAGGTAATATTGAGCCCCTGCGTGTCCTGCTATAACAAGCTGGGCCATGCAGCAAAAATGCTCAATTCCTGCCAGGAGGATTTAAATGAGTTTGAGCTAAAAGCTAAAGAACAGCTTGTATCTGATCTGGAGGAGATGGGTTTTGATGTTGAGGAAAGCTATAATTTTAAGATTTATTCCATTTTAAATTTCCTGGCCGAGCACAGGGACCTTATAAGGAAAAAATACCGGGAGGTTACCCAGAAGGAGGGCTGGAAAGCCCCAGAACTTCTTTCCGGGCTTTCTGCGGCGTGCTATTACGGCTGCGCTTTGCTCAGGCCCAGGGAGGCAATAAAGTTTGACGATATTGAAAATCCCACTTCCATGGAGAAGCTTCTGGAGGATGTGGGCATTGAGACTAAGAATTTTCAGTTTAAAACCGAATGCTGCGGGGCGATACTTTCCCTTACCCATAAGGGCAAGGTCCTGGAGCTAAGCAAGGGCATCATTGATATGGCCCTTGACTGCGGGGCAAACAGCCTGGTGGTATTCTGCCAGCTGTGCCAGCAGAATCTGGATTTGAGGCAGTCCCAGATTAACAGACATTATAAAACCAATTACAGGGTACCGGTGCTCTACCTTACCCAGATACTGGGTATGGCTCTGGGCCTGTCGGAAAAAGAGGTTATGGTTGACAGGCTTTTTGTAAGCCCGGCCAGTTAGGTTTAAGAAAGGAGCTTATAGCTTTGAGGATAGGAGTATTTATTTGTTATTGCGGTTCCAATATCGCTGCCAATGTGGATGTGGAAAAGGTTGCCCAGGAAGCGCAGAAGTTTCCGGGGGTGGTCTTTACCCAGACAAATCTTTATACCTGCTCCGAGCCCGGCCAGCTTCAAATTGTAAAGGCGGTAAAGGAGAATAACCTAAACAGGGTGGTGGTGGCTTCATGTTCACCCCAGGTACACAATACCACCTTTATGAGGACAGTGGAATCTGCGGGGCTGAACCCGTATCTTTTTAATATGGCCAACATCAGGGAGCAGGACTCATGGATTCACGATGACCGCCAGAAGGCTACCGAGAAGGCTGTTGACCTGGTGAGGATGGCGGTGGGCAAGGTATACAGGCAGGGTGAGCTTTATCCCAAGTATTTTGACATAAATAAAACGGTGATGGTAATAGGGGGCGGCATTACCGGAATACAGACCGCCCTGGATATTGCCAACGGTGGAAGGAAAGTAATACTGGTGGAAAAAGAGGCTTCCATCGGGGGCATGATGGCCCAGCTGGACAAGACTTTTCCCACCATTGACTGTTCTGCCTGCATACTTTCTCCCAAGATGGTTGATGTGGGCACCCATGAGAATATTGAGCTCCTTACCAATTCTGAGGTGGTTAAGCTGGAAGGCTCGGTGGGTAACTTTACCGCTACCATAAGAAAAAAGCCCAGGTACATAGATATTAAAAACTGCACTTCCTGCGCAGAATGCGAAAAGGTCTGCCCGGTTACCATTCCCAACAAATATGAGGCGGGCATGGCCCAGAGGAAGGCTATTTCCAAGATGTTTGCCCAGGCGGTTCCCTCTGCCTACAGCATCCAAAAGAGGGGGAAAGCTCCCTGCAGGAGCAGCTGCCCCGCGGATGTTGCTGCCCAGGGATATATAGCCCTTATAAGGGAGGGCAAATATTTGGAGGCATTAAAACTTCACCGGGAAGACAATCCCTTCCCTTCGATATGCGGGAGGGTTTGTACACATCCCTGTGAGTCAAATTGTACCCGGAAACTGGTAGATGATCCTATAGCCATAATGTCGCTTAAGAGGTTTATGGCAGATTATGAGAGGAAAATGGGACAGGTACCCCTGCCGCAGATGGAGGATAAAAAACCCCAGAAGGTGGCGGTGGTGGGTTCGGGGCCGGCAGGCCTTACTGCAGCCTACTACCTGGCCAAGAAGGGCTACGGGGTAAAGGTTTTTGAGGCGTTGCCGGTAGTAGGGGGTATGCTCAGGACAGAGATTCCTGACTACAGGCTCCCCCAGGACATACTGGAGGCGGAAATAGAGGTTATTACCAGGATGGGAGTGGACATTGCCACTGAGAGCAAAATAGAAAACACCGGTCAGCTGTGGGAGTTAAGAGACCAGTATGATGCTGTTTTCCTGGCTACCGGAGCACACCGGGATATGACCATAAATATAGGGGAAGAGGATGTGGAAGGTGTCATATCAGGGGTTGAGTTTTTAAAGGATGTATCCCTTAAAAAAGCAGATCAGCTTAAAGGAAAAGTAGGGGTTATCGGCGGCGGAAACGTGGCCATTGACTCTGCAAGGTCAGCCCTGAGGCTGGGTTCGGACCAGGTAAGCATATTCTACAGGAGAAGCCAGAAAGAAATGCCCGCAATAGAAGAAGAGTATGAGGATGCGGTCCAAGAAGGGGTTAAGGTAAACTTCCTTACCACCCCGGTAAGGATAATAGAAGAGGACGGCAGGCTGAAAGGGGTTGAGTTTATAAAGAACAGGCTGGGTGAGCCGGATGCCAGCGGAAGAAGAAAGTTTATCCCCATAGAAGGAAGCGAGTTTACGGTGGAGCTTGACTGGCTTATACTGGCTATAGGCCAGAGGCCGGATACGGATTACCTGGTTACCGGCAATGATAAGCTAAAGCTTACCCGCTGGAACAGCATAGAGCTGGAAAATGAGGATATACTGCTTGCAGACAGCAGGGGAATATTTGCCGGCGGTGATGTGGTCACCGGGCCGGCAACCGTAACCGAAGCCATAGGGCATGGAAAGCTTGCAGCCAGGGTTATAGACAGGTATATAGGCGGAGAAGACCTGCAAGATATAGCCAGGGATGTGGCTGAGGAAAAGAAATCACAAAAAAGGCTTGCCGCAGAGGAAGTCTTTTCAGATAAGGAACTTAAATCATTTAAAAAAGAGGCCAGGCTGGCCATAGAGAAGCTGGATTCAGGGGAAAGGATAGGAGGCTTTGAAGAGGTGCTTGGCACCATCAGCGAAGAGGAAGCTAAAAAAGAGGCCGAGAGGTGCCTTAACTGCGGCATCTGTTCTGAATGCGAGCAGTGCATAACAGCCTGTGAGGCCAATTGCATAGATTACAGCCAGAAGGAAGAATTGATAGAAAAGGATATAGGGGCTATTGCGGTAACTGTGGGAGTTAATGTACTGGAGTCTGATGTATTTGGAGAGTATGGGGGAGGAGAGCTCGAGGATGTTATAACCAGCCTCCAGTATGAGAGGCTTATGTGCGCTTCAGGTCCCACCCATGGCCATATTTTAAGGCCTTCGGATAATAAGGAGCCCAAAAAGGTGGTATTTTTATCCTGTGTAGGTTCCAGGGACAGGTCCCGGGGGCTGGAGTACTGCTCCAGTGCCTGCTGCATGTATCTGGCCAAGCAGTCCATACTTACCAAGGAGCATATACGTGATTCTCAGTCCTACCTCTTCTACACGGATATAAGGTCTCCGGGAAAAGACTATGATGAGTTTATTGACCGGGCAAAGCAGTACGGGACCAAGTACATCAGGGGAAGGGTTTCCAAGGTATACAAGAGGGAAAAAGACGGAAAGCTTATAGTAAAGGGCGTGGATACCATCCTGAACCAGATGGTGGAAATAGAGGCTGACCTGGTGGTACTGGCTACTGCCATGGTGGCGGACAAGAACGCAGCGGAGCTTGCCAAGATCCTCAATATAAGCACCGGGCCTTTTGGGTTCTTCAAGGAGAGCCATCCTAAACTCAGGCCGGTGGAGACCAATACCAACGGCGTCTATATCGCCGGGACCTGCCAGTCTCCCAAGGATATTCCGTCCAGTGTGGCCCAGGGAAGCGCGGCAGCTTCAAAGATTTTGGCATTGATGTCTGTGGATAAGCTGGCTTCTGATCCCATGGTGGCCAAGGTTGACCAGGTCAGGTGTATCGGATGCAACAAGTGTTTGATGGTATGCCCGTTTAATGCCATTGAAGAGGTGGAGGTAAGAGGCAGGAAAGTGGTAAATGTGATAGAGACGGTTTGCAAGGGCTGCGGCCTCTGCGAGGCTACCTGCCCGATTGATTCCATAAGCTTAAGCGGCTTTACGGATGAGATGATAATTGAGGAAATAAAGGCTTTTTCTAAATAAACTGATTAAGGGATATAAATAGTATGGCTGAAGAAAAACAAGAGGTTAAGATAGTGGCTTTCCTGTGTAACTGGTGTTCCTATGCCGGCTCTGATGCTGCGGGAACTGCCCGGCTGAGGCAGCCTGAGAACATAAGGATTATAAGGGTTCCCTGCAGCGGGAGGATTAATCCCCTTTTTGTGTTAAAGGCATTCTCCACGGGCGCTGACGGGGTCCTGGTTTCCGGATGCCATCCAAATGACTGCCATTATACCGACGGCAATTTTTATGCCCGAAGGAGGCTTGAGGCATTAAAAGAGTACCTGCCTTTTATAGGGATAGATAAGCGGAGGTTTTCTTACCAGTGGGTTTCTGCTTCAGAGGGCCAGAAGTGGCAGGGCGTGGTTACCGGTTTTGTAAAAAGGATAAAGAGCATAGCATAAAAAATGAGTAAAGAATTAACTGAAAAAATAATTGAAAAAGCAAAAGATACCTTTGACCAGATGGATGTAATGGTGGGGTACTGCCAGGGCAGCAATCCGCTTAAGGTAAGCCCCTGTTTTATTGAGAAAAAAGAGGACCTGGATAAACTAATTTTCAATAAATTATGCATTAACAACCTGGCTACCTATGCCTACAAGCTTTCAAAGGAAGTGAAGGGAAGCATAGGAATGGTTCTGAAGCCCTGTGACGCGAAGGCGGTTGTTCAGCTGGTTTCCGAAGGGCTCATAGAAAGGGATCGCTTCAAGCTTTTAACTGTAGGCTGCAGCGGTGTTATTGATTACAAGAAGGTTTTAAAAAAGCTGGATGGGGCCAGGGTACTTTCTGCTGATATTGGCACTGAAAAGGTAGAGGTGGTTACAGCTGAAGGGAAGAAATCGCTTAAGACAAAAGATTTGTACGCGGAGAAGTGTTACTGGTGCGGTATCTACGGGAACCCCCCGGCAAGCGATGAGTTTGTGGAAAGCAAGGATAAGCTGGATGTTGATAAGAAGGACAGATACGGGGATATCAAAGAACTGGAAAAGCTTAGCCTGGATGATATTTATGCTTACTGGGAAGAGGAGTTTTCCAGGTGTATCAGGTGTTATGCCTGCAGGAATGTCTGTCCCCTGGAGGTTTGCCAGGACCAGTGCATTGTCCACCTTGACTATCCCAACTGGCAGTCACAGAAGTCGGTGCCTTCTGAAAACAAGTTTTTCCAGCTTATAAGGGTTATGCATCTTGCGGGCAGGTGCGTTGAATGCGGGGAATGTGAGAGGGTGTGTCCCCAGAACATAAGCCTGCTTAAGATGATGAAAAAGATGAACCAGCAAATAGAGGAGCTTTTCGGGTTTGTGCCCGGGACAGATGCCGAGAAAAAGCCTCCGCTGCTGACCTATAAGACGGTGGAAGAAAATATAGAAGAGGAAGAGTTAATCTGATTATGGAAAAGGTTTATATATTAAAGAAAGAAAACCTGGAGTCCTGGCTTAAAAGCATGGCTGAAAAAAACGATGTATATGTTCCGGCGCAGGATAGGAAAAGCAGCATAGTAGATTTTTTTAATCTGGCTGACATAGGTTCAGAGCTGGATTTTGGAACCGGGGATAAGAGGTACCGGTTGAACCTGACAGAGAAGACCAGGCTCAGCCCCAAACACATAATATATCCCCAGTGGGAAGACCTGCTTGATTTCAAATATGAGAAAAACCCTGAGGACATAGAGGATGTGGGAGTTAACCTGGAGGTTTCCCGGAAGAAAAGCAGCAGCATAATATTCGGTCTAAAGCCCTGTGATGTGCAGGCAGTAGCCAGGATGGATTCGGTTTTTGGCCAGGGGCTGGTAAAAGACCCCTATTATTTAGACAGAAGAAATAATACCACCCTTATATCCATAGGCTGTGATACGGTATTCGGGGATTGTTTCTGTACGCAGGTAGGCTCAAGGCCGTACAATTTTGATAATACAGATATAGGGCTTATGGAAACCGATGACGGGTATGCGGCTTTTGTGTTTACCGATAAGGGCCAAAAAGCTGTGGAGGCGCCAGGCAGCTGTTTTGAACCGGCAGAAGAAAAAGACGCAGAGGGTTACCGCTTTCAGGCAGAAGAAAGGGACAAGAAATCATCTGAGAAAATTTCCAGCCTGTGGCCGGATACCGCCTACAGCGATATACCGGATATATTAAACCGCTCATTTAGCATAAGCGAATGGAAAAAGCTTTCCGAGAAATGCATAAGCTGCGGGGCATGTACTTTTGT
>JBNJCW010000057.1:0-12546 GCA_051744345.1 Actinomycetota bacterium | reverse complement strand
GAATCGGATCAATAAAAAGAAACGATCTGATAAGATATTTGAGGAAATTAGGTTTCTCCGGACCATATTCAGGCGGCAAGCACCAATTCATGGAAAAAGATAACCTTACTTTGAGATTACTAAATCCTCATAAAACAGACATTGGTACAGGATTATTCATAAGAATCTTAAAACAGGCCGGGATTAAAAAATCAGATTGGATAAATTTGTAGTCTGTATCTAAATGTATAATGTTGGAAACTTGATGAAGATACTCAATAAAGATAGATCATAAAATTCTGTTTAAATTTTCTTTTATCCTAAAACTTCTTGTTACAGACCAGTTAGGACCATCATCTTAATCTTAATCCTAGTATATAAAATAAATCTAGCAATTTTTATATGCAAGTGATTTGAATTAATTTCCCACCTTTTAAAATTGATTATAAGCTCCATATTGTATTTTTCCTTAAAAAATATAGAATTTAGTTATATAATAACTATAGATTAATATATTCTACTATATTACCTTATAAGCTAGAGGAGAATTTATGGCAACTACAATACAAATAAGTGAAGAGTTAAAAAAAGAATTGGCCAAAAAGAAACTATCCAGTAGGGAAACCTATGAAAGTATTATATGGGGTTTGCTTGAGGATACTGCAGAATTAAATGAAAAGACTAAAAAAGAATTGGAGGAATCCAGAAGAGAAATTAAAGCTGGAAAATTCTACAACCTTAGTCAAATCAAAAAAGAACTAAATATAAAATAACCCAGGTGCCCTAATTGTATGAAGTAATTTTTTCGCATAAGGCTAAAAAGCAGCTATATAAATTAGAAAAAAATCTGCAAGAAAGGATTATAGCTGCTTTGGAAAGAATCAGGATAAGACCCCAAGCTTATACCACCAAGCTGGTCAGTGACCCCGGTTATAAATTAAGAGTTGGAGATTATAGGATAATAATGGATATAGATAACAATGATTTACTCATCCTTATAATCAAAATTGGACACAGAAGAGACATTTACAAAAGATAAGATAAATGGTTTCAAAGTATTTGCTATTATTTTTAAAATAATGCTGTTAGGCTAAAGAATAAAATGGAAAAAAGCTGTTATTGAAATAATCAGGCCTTATATTTAGAAAACCGGTATCCGCTTTCTTTAATTTGTAGTTATCTATTATAAATTTATCAAATTACTTTCCTAAAAGAGTGCTGGTAATAAAAGAAGGGTTTTACTTTTTTAGCTTCTTAATTTTTACTAGTTCCTTTAGCACTGTGTTCGAAATTTAAAAAACTTGGGTTGCCAACTAATAATTATCCTCCATTATATCCAATTACTTGTTTAGTTGGTTAATTCTTATTAGTTTTTAAGACATAAGTTTGACATTGTCGCTATTCTAATTTTACTTCTATATCTTCCACAGGGTCTTTAGGAGGTAAACCCACAAGGTTAATGTCCCTTCACATATGGATTCAAAAATTTTCAATGCATCTTGATATGTTAACCTTTTGAGGAATTCGGCCTTAAATTTTTCCAGCATTATGTTGTTTTTGCCATACCTGAAAGGTTTTTAATATTTTAATAGCAACCCTGTCCAAAGGCATATTTATATAACAGCATTGCAAGTTTTGCTGGTTAGAAGTAATTAGCAGTTTTAGCAGAAGCCATAATATTGCAAACAGTTAATTCTGGAAGCAGCATAATGTGTATTGCAGGCCGGGTTTCGAGGTTTTATGAATTTGATTAAATTTATAAATATTGTTAATATTTCATGCTGTGGGGATGTAGTTCAGTGGGAGAACGCTTGTCTGGCAGACAAGAGGTCGGCGGTTCAAATCCGCTCATCTCCACCATAAAAATCTTTTTATTATAGACAAGCATTTTAATATCTGCTATATTCTTTTATTGCATCTTTAGTGGGGGTGTAGCTCAGTTGGGAGAGCGCCTGCCTTGCAAGCAGGAGGTCAGCGGTTCGATCCCGCTCATCTCCACCAAATATAAATCCGGGATAAATTAGAGCCAGGGGGAGTTATGGAACTGATAATTCCCGGTTTGCTATTCCTGAAAACTGCTGATAGCTTGCTCAAAAGAGGTTTTAACCTGCCATAAGAACTTTGCTTTAAAACAATTTTTTACCCAGGTCTAAGCGTGGTTTTTCGACAGGAGCCAAGTATCCGGCTCAGCAGGTTATGCCAGGTCAAACAATATAACCATATACGGCTTATTTTATGCAAAAGCCGGGAAGCATTATCGGTTACCGAAAACAGGGAAATGCTGTCATTTAATTATAGTGAATATAAAAGGTCTGGAAGCTATAGTTTTTTAACCCTAACCCTGCCGGTTAATTTTTTAACCACTTCAGGTTCAATCTTTCCGGGAATATTGGTAAAGAGATTAGCAGAACCGCAGGCGATGGAGGTTTTAAGCAAATCTATCGGATCCAGCTTGTTTATAATACCGTAAATGAATCCTGCATCTACTGAATCACCAGAACCTACAGTGGCCATACCTTTGATCTTGGGAGGCACTGCTGTCAGCAGGTTAGAACTGTCGCTGTATATTACCTCTTTTGCCCCATTGGTTATCATTATTCTGCTTATGCCGGACCGGTTATACTTCTTAACCAGGCTTTTTATGTCCCCACCATTTATGCTTTTTAGTTCCTCCAGGTTAATCTTTAGAAAATCAGGGATTGCTTCTATTCCCAGCTTCAATGGTTTGCCTGAAGCATCCAGCAGGACCCTTGCTCCTTTCTGGTGCAGCATCTCTATCATGAGTCCATAAATATTATTATCTACATTCTGAGGCAGGCTCCCTGCCAGTATGAAATAGTCGCCCTTTTTGCATTTTGTTTTTATCTTGTTTAGAAGCATCTCTGACTCCCGGGAAAGGACCTGGGGACCGTATTCGTTTAATTCAACTACATTATTTTCTTCGTTCTCCATTACCTTTATGTTAATTCTGCTGCTGCCTTCTATCTCTGTAAGGTCGGTATTTATTCCTTCCGATTCTAGCTTATGGAGAATGAATTTTTTAAGCTGGCCGCATACCGCTATTAATATGGGAGTGGAGCAGGGCTTGCTGGTTAAGGCATTAGGGGCTAACCACCTGGTTGCAATCCCCGGCAATTGCCTGGCAGAGGTTGATTATGCCTGCAGGCAGGCTGGGATAGAGATACACCGCATCGATTCGAACCAAGGCATACAGGGTTGGCTGGAAAGGGTACACTATCTGGATTAAGTGTTAAAATAGGTAGAAAGATTATAAAATAAATTTAATTAAAAAAAAGGAAAGAGGTAATCATGCCCCTTGCAGAACTTAGGCCTTTTTTAGAGAATTCCAGGAGAAAAAAGTATGCCCTGGGCTGCTTTAATGTGTTTAACGTAGAAACACTTGAAGCAGTGATAGAGGGCGCCTTAAATTACAATACCCCTATCGTATGCGCAGTATATGAGCCCCAGTTCAAATACACCGACCTCGAATCGTTTTCAGAGCTGGTAAAAGACGTTGCTGCCAAGGTACATATACCGGTTATACTTCACCTGGACCATGCAGAGAAGCTGGATACAGTAATACAGGCTATACGCTGTGGATTTACTGCGGTTATGTATGACGGTCCTCCGGGAGCACAGTTTGAAGAAAAGGTTAAAAAAACCAGACAGGTAGTAGAGATTGCCCATTCGGTGGGAGTAACTGTGGAGGCTGAGCTGGGCTATATTACCCGGGTGGGTACCGATGAAGGTGCCATGGCCCAAAACTTGGCAGACCCCGATCTTGCCAGGGAGTTTGTGGAGGCTACAGGTATCGATATACTGGCCCCGGCTATCGGTTCAGTACACGGTATGGGCAGCCAGGAAGCTACCCTGGACCTTGATACCTTAAAAAAGATAAGGGAAAGGACCGATTGCTACCTATCCCTTCACGGGGGCTCAGGAGTTGACGATTCGGTGATTAGGCAGTCCATTGATATTGGCATAAACAAGGCTTCGGTATATACCAGGCTGTCAAACAATGCAGTGGAGAGAATAAAGGGCAGTTTGGGGAAAGCTTCAGAGCTTTCCCAGGTTATGGCTGCTGCAAGAGACGGCTTTAGGGAAATGGTAGAGGATAGGCTCCAGGCTTTAAGGAGCAGGGACATATGTAACTTTCAGACCAATGTATGCACCGTATGCTCTTCCAAATACTGCTCAGCAGTTAACCTGGAAGAGAAGAAAACTGAAGCTGAAAGCAGCGATTACGGCCAGCTGGTGGAAAAAATTACAAGGGAAGTCTTAAACAATATTAAAAAAAGATAGCTTCTTGACTGTAGAAATTTGGGGGAAAATATGCGAATACCAATGAAATTTATGGTTGATTATGCCAGGGAAAAGAATTTCTGTATTTCAAGGTTTCTGGTAACCAATCTGGAAAGCGTGGAAGCAGTAAACAGGGCTGCCCTATCTGCTGATTCCCCACTGCTGTTTGATTTTTATCTTCCGTTGATGGAGGACAGCTGCCTTTATTGTGTGGAAGACCTGGCCAAAAGGTTCGTAAATTATTCTCATGTGCCCATGGGGCTTTTTGCAGACCATGTTGATTCGGTAGAAAAGTGCTTAAAGGCTATAGACAGGGGTTATAGCGGAGTTATGATAGACCTTTCTGCCCGGTCTTTGGAAGAAAACATAGAAGGAACAAGGGAAGTGGTAAGCTATGCCCACAGGAAAGGTGTATTTGTAGAGGGAGAGGTAGGGATTATAAGCCGCAGCGAAGAGGAGGAAATAGTAGAGACTGATCCCCGGCATGCCGAAGATTACATTAAGAGGACGGGAGTGGATGCACTGGGAGTATCCATCGGGGTGCATTCCGGTTTTTATGAAAAGGAGCCTGAAATAAATTATGGTTTAATAAGGCAGCTAAGGGGCCTGGGGGTCCACCTTACATTGCACGGGGCTTCAGGGCTGTCCAGAGAGGTGATAGGAAAGTGTATTGAAGCGGGTATGAATTCCACTGGGTTTGGCACCGACCAGTATTTAAAGTTCTTTTCCAAGATGGATTAAATAAGGAAGCAAAAAGGGGAAAGGTTTATTGATTATTCGAAGATCATGGTACCTGCCAGGGATGCCATGCAAGAAGAGATAGGAAAAAAGATTGATTATATAGGAAGTTTAAATAAGGGAAAAGACATGCTTATCGACTATTTGAACAGCATGAAGGGCAAAAATATAAATGCAGATGGAATAGACCTTGAGGCACTGGTTAAATCCATAACCAGGGAAGTTTCCAAGTATATTTAGGTTTGATATGAGTTACATAGGGTTGGATATAGGTATAACGGGAACCAAGGCAGTGGTTTTTTCCGGGACTGGAGAAATAATTGCCAGGGCTTACGATGATTACGGGAAAGATTACAAAAACAACTTAAGAACCATAAAGGAGATAGATCCCTCCCATATCCTTGCCGGGGTAAAAAGGGTACTCAAGGGCTGCAGATGCTCAAAGCTGGCAGATGCCCCCAAGACCATTGCGGTATCGGTTTCCGGAGACGATGTCTTTCCTGCAGATAAGGACGGCAACCCCCTTTATAATGTAATAGCTGCTTTTAGCACCAAGGGTTTTGAATATAGGGACTATATTGCTGAAGAACTGGGAGGTATTAATAGGATATTCGACATAACCGGCCAAAGAGTTGATACCGATATAGCAGGGCTAATCAGGATGGTATGGATGGTTAAAAACATTGACGGCCTGATTAAGGATACATGGAAATTCCTTTGCTGGGAGTCTTATATTAATTATTATCTCTGCGGTAATGCAGTCACCGATTATTCCAATGCATCAAGATATCTTATCTTTGACATAAATAAGAAGCAGTGGTCAACCGAGATTCTGGAAAAGATGGGCATACCCTCGGATACCATGCCCTTGGCAGAGCCTGCAGGTAGCATTGCAGGGAAGGTAAAAAAAGAGGTGGCAGCAGAGCTGGACCTTCCCCAGGATTTGGTAGTGGTTACCGGGGGATTTGACCAAGCAGCAGCTGCATTGGGGGCAGGCGTGGTAAGGAAAGGCATTTTTTCTGTGGGCCTGGGAACGGTTATTGCCTCCCACTGGATGGCAGACTGTTTCAGTCCGGAAGATACCAGGGATTACGTATACTGCAGTTACCTCGGGGAGGATAAATACATGGGGCTTCTCTGCTCCTGGAACGGTAATAGCGTTTTAAACTGGTTTCTTGACTACATTGCCAACCTGGAAAAAGAAAAGCATGAAAATGGGGTGTATGATTTCTTTAACTCTAAAATTACCACTGGCCCTTCCAAACTTTTTTTTATGCCCCATCTGACAGGCAGTGCTTACCCAAATTATGATCCGGAATCCAGAGGGGCAGTAATAGGGCTGGATATGAAAACGGATAAGGCAGAGATTTTAAAGTCCGTATACGAGGGAACAAGCTTTGAACTGATGCTCAATTACAAAAAGCTTTTAGAGAAAACAGATATCAGTATGGATGAGATAAGAGCGGTAGGAGGAGGAACCAGATCCAGGGTCTGGGTGCAGATAATGGCAAATATAGTGGGTAAAGTAATAAAACTGCCTAAAATAGATGAGGGGGGATGTCTGGCTTGTGCCATGCTGGGAGCGATTGCTATTGGTGATTTTAAAGATGTGGGAGAAGCTTGTAATAATTTTGTAACTGTTAAGGATGAAATAGAGCCAGAAGGCAAGAATTCAGCTCTTTTTAGGGAAAAGCTTGAGCTTTATCAAAACCTCTACGGAGATCTAAAAAAATATAATCATTATCTTATTAAAAAATGAGGAGGCATTTTTGAGCTTACTGGGTATTGACCTGGGAACCACCGGCATTAAGCATATCTGTTTCCGGGGATGAAGCCCTTCCGGTAAACAAGGCTGGAGATCCTGTATACAATACCATAATGTCTATGGACAGCAGGACCATAGAGGAAAACCGCTGGATAAATGAGAAAATAGGAACTGACAGGCTGTATGAGATAACCGGCCAACCGCCATCACCAATGTATCCCCTAAACAGGCTTTTATGGTTTAGGAAGAACAGGCCTGAAATATTTGAGAAAATAGACAAGTTCCTTTGCTGGGAAGATTTCATATTTTCCAAACTGGGCATAGAGCCGGTAACTGATTATTCCATAGCTGCAAGGACCCTTGCGTTTGATATAAATTCTAAGAAATGGTCAGAGGAGATACTTGATAAAGCAGGTATCAGCAAAGATTTTTTCCCAGCGGTAGCTCCTTCAGGAACTGAAGTAGGAAAGGTTAGCCCTGCTGTTGCAGAGAACCTGGGGTTTAGCAAGAATGTATCAATCGTTACCGGAGGGTTTGACCAGAACTGTGCGGCATTGGGGGCAGGGGTTGTAAAAAATGGGATGGCATCAGTAGGCACCGGAACCATGGAGGTAATGCAGGTCTGCTTTGACAAATTTACCAAAGACAGGCATATGCTGGCCTGGGGCTATCCTTTTTGTGATCATGTGGTGGGTAACCTGTATATCTGCCTTTCCATAAATTTCTGTGGGGGTGTGCTGATCAGGTGGTACAGGGATAACTTTTCTTTTAATGAGCAGCAGGAGGCCCATGAAGAGGGAACAGACATATATAACCTCATAATGGCCCAGGCACAAAAGTCCAATTTTCCAGTATTGTTTCTCCCTTATTTTGAAGGAGCTGCTACACTCAGAAACAACCCTCATGCTACCGGTACCATGCTGGGCATGACTTTAAGAACAAAAAGGGAAGATATAATCAGGGGAATACTGGAAGGAATTACCTTTGATTTAAGGCTTAATATAGAAAAAATAGAGGATACAGGGATAAGGATAGAAGCTTTGAGGAATACGGGCGGAGGTTCGAAATCTGATTTCTGGCTCCAGCTTAAAGCAGACATAACCGGTAAGGTTATACAAAAGCTGGATTTGGAAGAAGCAGGCTGCATGTCTACAGCAGTTCTGGCTGGATTTGGTACCGGGGTATTTGATAGCGTTGAGGATGTTATCGGTGATTGGGTAAAGATTAAAAAAGAGTTTTATCCGGACCGGAAGAAATTTAATAGCTACAGTGACAAATACCAGCAGTTTTTAGATATATATGAAAGTATTAAGGATTATAAGATTGTACATTAACCAATAAATATGGCAATAGAGAAAGGATAGCTAATATGAAACCCAAACTGATACTTATGTTTACCCACAATGACGTTACCGTAGAAGATGCCCTCGACTACTTTGACAAGGTAAAGGACCTGGATGTTGACTACTACGGGTTCAAGGAGATAGGGCTTGCTCCCGATAATATGAAAAAGCTGGTAGATGCCATACACTCCATAGGAAAGGAGGCCTTCCTGGAGGTGGTAGAATACGAAGAGGATAAGATTAAAGCCCCGGCAGAGATGGCAGTGGATATGGGCTTTGACTGCCTTATGGGCACCATCTACTACCCCTCCATCTGGGACATAATAGACAAAAAGATACGCTACTTTCCCTTCTGCGGAAAAATCTACGGACGTCCTTCTGTACTGGACGGCACCATAGAGGAGATAACCGATGATGCCAGAAAGTTGGAGGATGCAGGGGCAGACGGGTTCGATATACTGGCCTACCGCTACAAGTACCCCGATAAGGTAGACAGGCTTGTATCCAGCCTAAAGAAAGCGGTATCGATACCCATCGTATCTGCAGGCTCCATAAACAGCTTCCAGCGCCTTGAGCAGACCATTGACCACGGTGTGTGGGGCTTTACCATAGGGGGAGCCTTCTTTGAGAAGAAGTTTGTGCCCCAGGGAAGCTTCAGGGACAATGTGGCTGCAGTGGTGGACAGGCTTAAAAGCTAGGAGCAGGTATGCTTTACCATCATTTCAGAAACTACGGGTGTAGATTAAATACAAACTACAGCTACAAAGGCTTGAGGGTTGCAGTTTTAGAGAATGAATACCTGAGGATATCGGTGCTTATAGATAAGGGCACCGATATCTTTGAATTCCTTTACAAACCCAAAGATATAGATTTTATGTGGCTTTCTCCGTGGGGGATAAATACGCCTTCAAAATTTATATCAACAATGCCTTCCGGGGATGGCAATTTTATGGATTTCTATGAAGGCGGCTGGCAGGAGATAATACCAAATTTTGGCTACGGGGGGAATTATAAAGGGGCCGAAGAAGGCCTCCACGGAGAGCTTTGTCTAATCCCCTGGGACTTTCAGGTAATAGAAGATAATCCTGATATAATCTCTGTAAAATTTATGGTAAGAGCTTACCGTACGCCTTTTTACCTGGAAAAAGTACTGACCTTAAAAAGGGATGATCCCAAACTGTATATAGATGAGAAATTAAAGAACGAGGGTTACTCAGATATCCAGCTTATGTGGACGCATCACCCCACGCTGGGAGGAATATTTTTAGATGACAGTGTGGTGATTGACCTGCCGGAAAGCCAGGTAAAATATGTGCTTTACCCTGAAAAAGAAGGAAAGTACTATGAAGTTAAACAGGTAAAGTGGCCATCTTTTAAAGGATATAATGGCCGGGTCCTGGATTTTTCCAGGTCCCCGACCTTAGTAAAAGGCAGTCCGCTGGATGAGGTATGCATAAAGCCATCAGGGGGCTGGTATGCGGTGACCAATACACGTAAAGGGGTAGGTTTTGGGATGAGCTGGGACCTTGGGTTATTCCCTTTTATCTGGCTGTGGAGAATGTACGGCAAGGGCGCGGATACTGCTCCATGGTGGGGAAGAGTTAGCTGTATGGCTCTAGAGCCATGCTCAAGTTTTTCACCGGTAGGTCTTGAAGGGGCAATAAATAACAATACTGCCCTAGTGATGAAACCTCAGCAGGAAATTGAAACTTCATTTATGGCTGTCAGCTACCAGAAGAAGGATCGAGTAAATAAAATAGATAAACAGGGGACAGTTTTTTAGCTTCATTAAATACTGTTTTGGTGTTAGGATGATTTTGAAGGGACAGGAGGCAGGAACTAAATATGGCCAGGTTTTGGCTAGAGACATTTTTAGGAAGAATCGGTAACTACATCTTAGATTTTCTGCAGGGTTACTATTTCTACATAGTACCCATACTGGCTTTGTACGGCATTTTTCTAGCCATCTCCTCTTTTAATTTCAAGAGGATAGAGAGAAAAATAGATGCAGAGATAGTCAGGCAGGCTGAGGGAATCATAGCCCGGATGCCGGGAATAAGTTATGTAACCCTGGTGGAGAAAATAAATATACCCTGGGTAGATATAGTATACGAGTATTCATTCTTTCCCTATGTCTCCCAGGAAGCGGACCTGTGGGTTCAAAGGACCCTGGCCAGCACAGTACGGAAAATGATTATGCAGAACAATAACAAAATTAAATTTATACTTGCCAGGAATGGAATCCTTTTAGAAGATGAGGATAAAGGCATAAGGAAGAATGTATATCTTGATTATGTCCAACGCCTTACCAAACGAAAAACATGAGAGTTTTTAGGCAAACAGGTTTAAGATAGGCCTGAGTATCTGAAGAAGTATCCAGAACAGTACGTTTGAGCCCCCAATGCTTGAAGCCTTGTTAAACCCTTCTGCAATCTCTAAATTGTTATTTAAAACTATGCTGGTATAAATATCTGCCATATCTGTGGCTATCCATAAAACCAGGGGTATGAGGATAGCAGCAGATATGATGCTTCTTATTGAATCCCCTCTGGATGCAGATACAGCCCATATAATTAAAAAGGGTATGAATATGAGGTCTGCACTGGGAAGGAGGGTATTGCCCGGGAGGATAGTAGCGATGTAAACTGTCAGGGGAACCATTATAACTGAAAGCCCTATAACCGCAGGATGTCCTGCTATGACCAGGGGATCGAGCCCAATATATATTTCTCTTTTGCTTATCCTTCTTCTGATAAAACTATTGATATCCTCTAAAATGGGAACGAGGCCTTTTACAAGCAGGTTGAAGGCCCTGGGCAGTACAATCATTATTACTGCCAATCTTAAGCCCGAACCGAAGGAATAAAGAAGGTCGGTTCCGGCATTGGTTAAAATTGTCCTGTACCTGGTAATCAGCCCTACTAAAAATCCCATAATAAATCCCATAACCATAGGTTCAGAGAAAAATCCCAACCTGTACTGGATTTCTTCAAAAAAAAGATGGACTCTTCTAATACCCGGTATCTTGTTTAATACAAGGTTCACCAGTTGCGGAATGGGAGCAAGGGATACAGTCTGGGATTGGGGTACCGATATTCCTTCCAGTCCATAGTAATAGTGGATAGAAGGAGCGTAGATATCAGATAGCACCAGGGTAATGGCTGCTATAACCAGGGAGATAAGTATTCCCATCCACCTTATTTCAGTGATGGTATAGATTACCGAGCCTATTAATAAAAAGATCCAGTAATTCCATATATCAATGTTGATGGTCCTGGTTAGCCTTAAGGCCAACATAAAGATATTTAGTAGTATAATTGCAATAATGGTTTCTATAACTATAGGGGAACTGAAAGCTATATCCCGGGAAAGGGCCATTCCCATGTCTATTACCTGAAAATTCTTACCGGAGTATAATACTATGATATTTACCAGAGGCTCAAAGAAATTTATAAATATGGTAAGCATAAGCGAGGTAAATAAAAGGCCAAGGAAAACAAAAACACTGTTGAGCAGGGTCCTGTGAGGTTTTCTGCCGGTAATAAGTCCCAAAACAAGAAGCAGTGACGGGATTATTATAACCGGACCCAGGTCAATTATATATTCAAAAACTTTTTGAGCAGCCTGCATATTTCCTGTCTGTTCCTGCTATTGTAGATATGATTTAATATATCAGAATTCCTAATATTATTTAATAGATTGGCTAAAAATTTTGCCTGCCTGCCCATAACCAGGGGAAAGAAGATAATATCTGCCTTTATTTCTGCTGAAGGGTTTCCCATTTCCCTGAAAATAACAGGTTTTTGGGGTACCGCTACAGCCAATGCTTCTTTTTTTACCAGGCTTGAATCGGCATGGGGAATGGCTATCTTTATCTTGCCTGTATCAAGGCCTGTAGGGTATTCCTTTTCCCTGGCTGAAAGTGCATGGCTGTAGCCTGTATCCACTATATTTTTTTGAACCAGTATTTGGGATACATATCCAAACAGTTCAGCAGTATCTTTGAAATTTTTGCCAATTATAATGTACTCTTCGTTTATCATGGCTGACGACCTTTTAATAACTGACTCTATTATAATATAAGCGG
The DNA here is from genome assembly GCA_051744345.1 of Actinomycetota bacterium. GTDB lineage: Bacteria > Actinomycetota > Humimicrobiia > Humimicrobiales > Humimicrobiaceae > Halolacustris. The sequence goes on along the minus strand of JBNJCW010000057.1, from coordinate 332 downwards.
TAAAAAATTTGCCCCCGATTTTAGAAAAAATAAAGAATAAGCAGAAATATTATTAAGGAGAGGTATTAAGGATATTAAAAGTGGATCTTATAGGCTTTTAAATGACCACCTATACTTTCAGGTCAAAACAGTGCCGGAGCGGCAGCTAACACGCCTGGATTAGTGCAGAGTATAGAGGTGACAGGGTTTTGCAAATATTTGACATATATCTATAAGGATAATATGATTAATAATATTAATATATTAATCATATTCAGATATGAAAAAAGATAGGACATCTGTACTGCTTGATAAGGAAATAATGCAAAGGCTGTTGGCTCTTTCAAGAAGGG
>JBNJCW010000056.1:0-12576 GCA_051744345.1 Actinomycetota bacterium | reverse complement strand
TACCTCCGGTTACTGGATAGAGAAAGCCAGGAAAAGATTGGCCAACTTTAAACATATAGAATTTTTATTACAAAAAATACAGCAGGCCAATATCAAAGAAGGCTCTATTGACTGTGTTTGCATACATTTTGTGCTTCATGATATACCCAAACAGCAAAGGAAGGAAATTATAGGTTCCCTGGCCAGCAAACTCAAGCCGGGAGGACAGCTGGCAATAAAAGAGCCTACCAGAGAATCACACGGATGCCTGCAGAAAATATAATCCAGCTGGCATATGGTGCAGGTCTAAAAAAAGAGGAGCAAAGGAATCCCTATTCTTTGTTTAACGGAAGATTGTATATGGCAAGATTTGTAAAATAAGTATTATTGCTGGCGGTTAAAAAGTATTGTGCCCGCTATGCTCAAAACCGCTGATATTGCTAGCATCACTACTATATTAAGCAACAGGGGAAATACCTGCAATGATCCGTCTTTAAGCATTACATACCTTATGGCATCAATCCCGTAGGTTAGGGGATTTATTTTAGACAAAAGTACCATCCACCGGGGAGCATCAATTAAGGGGAATATCGCTCCTGACAAAAAAAAACATGGGCATCAGCAGGAAATTAGTTATAACCTGAAATCCCTGCATGGTCTTTATAACTGAAGCCAGGATAATCCCCATTGTGGATATGGTTACCGCCATAAGAAACATCAGCCCGAAAGATTTAAGTATGTCCAGCACTGTCAGGGGATTTGACCGCAGCGGTGAAAACAAAAGTATGATAGCTATGGTTGAACCCCCCAGTATCTTGCCCACCACTATAGAGGTCCTGAAAACAGGAGATACCAGCACCTCCTTTAAAAAACCGAATTCCCTGTCCCAAACAATGGACATGGCGCCAAAAAAAGATGTAAACAACACCGTCATGCCCACAATGCCTGGAAACATGAAATTAAGGTAATCTTCCCCCCGGGTGCTGCCAAAAAAAGCAAAAGAGCTTGCAAGGCCGGTGCCAAGCACAAAAAGAAAGAGCACAGGCTGGGCAAAAGATCCTATGATCCTGGGCTTGTCCCGGTAATACCTCTTAACATCCCTCAGCCATATTGTATATATGCCTAAAAATTCCCTTTTCATTGTTCAGTGCTTAAGTTCTGAAATTTAATTCCTCATCCTAGCTTTTGCCCTTAACCTGAAATCCTCTTTCAAGTTGAAGCTCTCTTCCCTTATTTCCCTTCCCGTCAAGTCCAAAAATACATCATTTAAGGTAGGTTTCCTTGCGCTTATGGACAAAATTTTAACCGGGCTGGCCTTGATAAATTGGGGCACAAAACTGGAGCTGTCCTTAACCTCAAAGTGAAGCTTGCCGTCTACCTCATGCTCGGTTTTCTTATCTGTGGTTTTTTCAATATAAGATTTCAGCAGCTTATTATCTTCAGAGCTTACGGTTACAATATCTCCGCCGATATTGCTTTTCAGGTTATCCGGGGTATCCAGGGCAATTATCTTTCCATTATCTATAATGGCTATGCGGTTGCATATCTCTGTTTCCTCCATATAATGGGTGGTAAGGAATATGGTGATGTCGCTGTGTTTTTTTAAATCCACAATATAGTCCCATATCCTGTTCCTGGTCTGCGGATCCAGCCCAAGTGTGGGCTCATCCAGGAATAAGACCTGGGGATGGTGTATAAGCCCCCTGGCAATCTCCAGCCTCCTCCTCATCCCGCCGGAGAAAGTCCTTACCAGGTCATTTTTCCTTTTGTCCAGGTTTACCATTTCCAGAACCTCATCAGTCCTCTCTTTAATAAGCTTCCTGGGGACATTGTAAAGCAGGGCATGGAAATACAGGTTTTCCATAGCCGTTAACCGGTCATCCAGGGTAGGATCCTGAAAAACAAGCCCTATGCAGCTCCTTATTTCATTCCTCTGGGTGTTAATGTTTTTACCGCAGAGAGTCACCTTTCCTGCAGTTTTATTTAAAAGGGTGCAGATAATATTGATGGTGGTTGTCTTGCCGGCGCCATTGGGGCCAAGAAAACCAAATATTTCGCCTTTTCTTACCTCGAAAGAAATATCATCGACAGCAACAAGCTTGCCGAATTTCTTGGTTAGGTTTTCTACCTTTATAATCTTTTCATCCATAGTTTGCCTCCGGGCACAAAAATATTTTACTCCAAATAATAAGTAAATAAAAACATTTGGTTAACTTAAAAGAAAATCAGTCCCTTCTGGAAGGCTGTACCTACACCAACAAGAGGGGGTTCTCTTAGGCTCTAGATGAACCGTATTTCCAAGTTCCTTGTTTATTGTCCCCATAATGTATAGAATTATTATTGTTTAGTAATTATTATATTTTATTTGGAAGAAAGATGAAAATATATAGGATTTTAGCTTTATTCTTTTTGATATCGGCACTGGGGACATTTGCTTTTTATGGTTGTTCCAATGGCAGCGCCTATTTGAACGAAACCATAAACGAAGACGCAGCAGATGCTCAATCGGAGAACATTATAACCGGCAATATCAGCGAAACCAAACCGCTCTCTGAGAATAGTATTAAGATTGCAGGTATCGGTGAATTTGAATTTAGCCCTTCAGGCATAAGCACCATAAGGGATGATTTGTTCAATGAGGGTTATTTTTCGGTTTTCGATGTTCTGTTAAAACTTAAGGAATCCAAGGATATTGATATGGAATTCCACTTTGATGAAGAGTTGAATACCCATGTAATTAAATCAATAAATGAGATCGAGGGCTGGTGGTATGTAGCTTATTATGACGGTGGATGGCCCGAGAGAAATGTTTTTAGGATGGACCATTACCCTTACAAGGATAAGATGACTATAACCATCATAGAAGCCACCGGGGAAGAGCTTGATTCCTACTATGAAGTTTTCCGCCAAGAGGTCGCCAGGAAAAAATCAAATGAAGGCAAAACCATAATACCCCGGGTAATAATAAGGGGGCCCAATTCCGGAAATTTAACATTTGAGAATGTTGAGGTAACAGCCCACAATCTAAGGAATGATATGCTGAAAGAAGGTACCATAACCGCCATTGATACTATCATGACCCTTGGGGATGAGGGTTCAATTGATTATGAGCTTTTCTGGTATGAATCAATAGGAACTGCTGAAATAGTCAAAAATTACTGGGTTAACAGAATAAATGAAGATGAGGCATCAGGAAGGTGTGGGTTTGTTTACGAGGCAGGCTCCATGGCCTTTGCCGGGTTTACTGGAAACCATATACACATACCTTCAGATATAAGGATAATTAATTCACCCGAATACCTGGAATATTACTGGATCTGCATTTAGCACGGTTAAGGTATTCAGACAAGATTCCGTATTGTTCAAACAGCTTCTTGGACAAACTTTTTTATTAAGGCTGCATGGTGCCTGCAAATACCAGCCATGCCAGCAGGGTTTTTGCAAACAGGCTCAATAGGATATACCCTCTTTCCCCATAAAGGTAATCTTTCCACCTGCCTACTTTCTTATACTGGAGCACCATATTTGCCGGAAAAAGATTAAAGAAAAGAAAATAAGAGCCGAATATGGCGTATACAAACCAGGGAATCCGGCTGAAGTTTCCTCCCCCCAAAAAATACATAAGCACTATCACCCAGGGGAGGGCACCGGCAAAACTTCCTATTATAAAGGAGGTCCAGTTTGTTTTGGGCGTAGTCTGGTTATGTATCTCCATGGACAGGCCGCAGAGGTTCATGGTGGCATTAAGCCCTATAATCAGTATTATGCTTCCCAGGTCATAGACCCCAAAAAGCATGGCAATAATTACAATCATCACCGAAGAGCTTAAGGCGTACTAACAACCAGCGGAAATAATTTATGCCTTTTTTAAGCCGTTCATTGTAAAAGTAATTAACCCCTGGAAGCACCACCAGGAAATGGGCGATAGCGGAGAGAAAAAGGAATATAGAAACCATTGCCCCTATGGGGAGGCTGCCAATATTCCTGGTCTCTGTCACCAGGCTTCCAATAGTCCGGTCATAGGTAAGGAAAGAAACAGTAAAGGGAAGTCTGAAATCCTTTATATTGGCCACGGTTAAGCCCATCACCAGCATGAGCACCGCCTGTATAAGGTGCAGGGCAGCCATTGCCCCATTAAATCTTCGAAGATAGGGAAAAGTAATTTTTGAAGCTTTTGTGTGCATCTCCCCCATTTAAAATGATATTAACCAGATATTAGACCAAAAGAGGGGGTTTTAAAATACAAAAAAATTTAGAGTTTAATAATAACTGTCCTGGTTTTTCTCCCTTATCTGGCCCAGCTTCTTTCTGGCATTCTTGATTTTGGTTTCCAGGTCTCTTATCCGCCTGCCAAGCTTCTTTTTGGTTTCACCCTCTGAATTTTCAGCCTCTGCGTTAAGTACTGCTACTTCTTCTTCCCATTCATAAATTTGATCATCAAGCTGTTCCAAGCTGTTGTTATCTTTGGCCATCTTATTTCCTGCAAATAAAATAGTAAATATACAGGCAATATTATACCCTAAAAACAGAAATATATTCCAAAAATTTAATCCAGAGCCGAAGTACAGTTAGGGCATTTGGTTGCATCGATATTTATGATTGTTTTGCAGAACGGGCATTTCTTGCTGGTAGGCTGGGTAGGCTGTTTTTCTTCTTTCCTCCTGAAACTGTTTATGCCCTTTATGATAAAAAACAGTATGAGAGCCACTATGAAAAAAATTATTACATGGTTTACAAAAATACCATAATTTATGGTTACCGCCCCTGCTTCTGCAGCAGCAGCCAGGGTGTCATAGGGAGCCGGGCTGCTTCCTTGCCTTAACACAATAAACATGTTGGCAAAACCTGTATCTCCTATCAGCCAGCCGATAAAAGGCATTATTATATCATTTACCAGCGAGCTCACTATTGCTGTAAACGCTGAACCTATGACAATACCTACTGCCAGGTCCACTACACTGCCCCTTAATATAAATTCCTTTAACTCTTTTCGCATAGCTCCCCCTCGAGAAGGATATTAGCATCAGGTTAAAACATTTTTACCACATAGACAATACATCCAATTTTTAACCATGCAAAAATAATTACATCCCAAAAAATAATTAATTTAACTGTCTTGCTGCCATCTCTGCGGCATTGCTGATCTGGTAGGCAACAGGTGAAGCAGTCAGCGCGGGATGAGTCCCCATCTGGAAAGTGCTTATGCCATCGGCAGTCATCTTCTGACTTATGCAGCCGCTTATCAGGTTTATCAGCTCTCCACCTGACTTTGCCCCCACCAGCTGGCCGCCAAGGATTACCCTGGATCCCTTTTCAAAAACCAGGCTGACCTTTAGGTTCTTGCCGCCTGGCATGCAACCAGGATGCCTGTTAGGGCCTTCTGCTGTACCTACTACCACCTCATAACCCTTCTGTTTAGCTTCTTTTGATGACATCCCCGCCCTGGCAAAAGCAGTATCTCCTACCACGGTTGAGAATGTACCGATTACTCCTTCATTTATTCTTTTTTTCTCATAAAGGTTTGCACCTGCTATCCTTGCTTCATTGGTAGCAATGGAAGCCAGCATTAGGTTGGATGGGCTGCAGTCAAAAAATGATACTTTTTGGCAGCAATCCCCTGCTGCAAAAATATCAGTTTCGCTGGTTTGCATGTACCTGTTCACTTTTATTGCTTTATTCTGGTCGGTTTCTATCCCTGCTTGTATTGCAATTGACGTGTTGGGTTTAGACCCTATGCCTACAAGGATAACATCAGCATCAAGGGTTTTGCCATTGCTTAACCTGACTCCTTCTGCCTGGCCGTCTCCGGTTATAGCCTCCACCCTATCATTGGTTAATACCTTAACACCCTCGGCTTTGATAATTTCCTCTGCCTGTCTGCACAGCTCTTGGTCAAAAACAAGCATGAGGCAATGGGGAAGCATTTCCACCACAGTTATTTCCACATCCCTGTTTTTTTTACATTCATCTGCAAACTCCATACCAATAAATCCGCCTCCGATTATAACCATTTTTTTCGACTGGTTTACTTTTTCAAGCATCCCGTTCAGGTATTCAACATCTTTCCAGACCTCAAAGACATTGGCATTATCCATCCCGGGAATGGGCGGTATAACCGGCTCCGAGCCGGTGGCAATTATCAGCCTGTCGTATCTTACCTGCTCTCCGCTGACCATCTCTACCAACTTTTCTTCTTTATTTATCTTTTCTACCTCTTTTAACAAAAGCTCTATATTGCTTTTCTCCAATGCAGCATCCGGGATAAGGTTTTTATCCGGAGAGCCCACTGTGCCGTAAATATATGGTATGCCACAGGGTATCAGCACCTTATCTTCTTTCCTTATTATTAATATACTCTTATCAGGATTAAACCTTCTTGCAGTAATAGCAGCGGTAAGCCCTGCTGCACTTCCCCCTATCACAACTACATCATACTCTTTCACTTGAACCCTCCTCGTATTAATTATTAACAATTGCCCAAAACTATAGTATTACAACCCTTCTAAAAAGTAAAATCAAATCACTGCTATCAAACCAGAATAATCAGCAACTAACCCTTATACCTAATAATCTGCATACAAATATCACTTTTATGGATGAAAAGGCCAGGTCAAATATTTTAAAAGTGTGTAAGACAGGTTTTTAGGAGACTTGGTCAAAAAGTACAGGATTGCTACCCCCAAGCTTCGATGTTATAGAAGAAAAACAATTGATTTAAAAGAAAAGAAAAAGTGCTAAGTTTTGGATAAACATAAACCACAAACTAATATGCTATTATTACCTTCATGGGCCCAAACAGCAATATCCGGAATGCCTCGAAGTTACCCAGAGATATTATCCATATTACAAAACTTGAAGAAGAAAAAAGGCTCTTATAACAGACCGTACCCATTAAAAACAGGGTCCCTGAAAAGCTCCATATGGGGAGGGAAATAGGAAAACAGGCTGTAGGCCGCTATCTGCAGAATTATAAGGGTTATGCCTGCAACCCTAATCCACAGATTGTACTTTTGCATAACCATAAGGCGGTAACTTACTATCTGGGCCACCAGTATGGCAATAAAAAATACAAGTATGTCCAGAAAAAGATAATGCTGCCCAAGAATATATTTATACCCATAGAAAAGCACTATGATAAGTCCCATTATCGCAAGAAATGACACAGCCTTGGCAAAAAGAAACGCCCTTATCCTTCTCCCAAAAACAAAGAATTCAATTGCCGCAAATATAAGGGCAGGCCAGAACCCGATCTTAATATGTTCCCAGGTGCTTTCATTTACAGCTCCCACAACCGCTGCCCACCCAGCATCTCCGCTAAGCTCATAAATAAAATGAAACAGGGCCCCGAACAAGAATATAAACAATACACCTGAAATCTCCCAGGCCAGTATATGTTTTTTTCCCAATTTTACTCCATTAAAAAGTTAATATCTTTCTTCCTTCTTTTATGTAGCCGGTAAGAGGCTTGCCCATATACTTTACCTCTATGCCCAGCTCGGCCAGTTTGGCCGATACCCCGTAATTATCAGAGCATTTCTTGCAGCATTCCAGCTTTATTCCTGCCTCCTTTGCCCTGTAGATATATTCCTGCAGCTCATAATCCTGGCTCAAAAGATTCTCGGCAGGGCCCCATACAATTAATGTAATATCCTTCCACCATTCATGTTTTTTTGCATTTATGGCATACATAAAAATTATTTCCCGAGCTACTTCCCGGTCAGCACTGGACCATATAATAACCAGCTTCTGATTCGGCTCCACTGTCTTCTCCTTTTACTTTTTCTTATTTTCCTAAAATGATAGATGTATATATAATATAAAATGAAACAAAATTTTTTAACAGGAAGTAAAAAAAATGGAAACAAGGGAATTCGGTAAAACAGGGCTTAAAACCACACTGCTGGGATTTGGCGGTTTTCACCTCCTGGAAATCAGTGCTAAAGATGCAGCCTACCTTCTAAATAGGTACCTGGATAATGGAGGCAATTATATAGAAACAGCGGCATTGTACGGTGACGGGGAATCAGAGATTAAGGTTGGAAAAGCAGTTTCACGCAGAAGGGAAAAGTTCATCCTGGCAACCAAGACCCTGGCAAGGGATGCTGCAGGATGCGCGCGAAGTTTAGACCAAAGCCTTAGGAATCTAGATACAGACCATATCGATCTGTTAATAATGCATGGGGTGGGAACAGCACCGGATGATTTACAGAAGATACTTGCCCCGGGAGGTGCCCTTGAGGCTTCAATGAGGGCAAAGCAGCAGGGCAAGATAGGGTTTATAGGCATTTCCATGCATGGGCAGGGCGATGTACTGATAGAAGCAGTAAATAGTTACCCATTTGATGCGGTGATGGCGGTTATGAATTATTATGACCGCTTCAATTTTCCGGAAATAGAAGAGGACCTTATCCCCCTGGCCCAGAAAAAGGGCGCGGCAATAATACTCATGAAAGCACTGGCAGATGGTTTCCTGTACCGCTCAAAAGAGCTTGCGTTCAGATATGCGGCAAGCCTACCGGTTTCGGTAATAGTAGCCGGAATGAATACCAGGGACATGCTGGAAGAAAATTTCAAATACTTTAGCAGTATAAAACCCCTGAAAAAGACAGAAAAAGAAAACCTTTATAAAAATTCTGCAGAGCTGGGCAATTATGTCTGCAGGCTCTGTGACCGTTGCCTTCCCTGTCCTGAAGGGATAAACATCCCCCAGATATTTAAATACGAAGGTTACTATGACCGGCAGATGGCAGACGGGATGGTGCGGGATCCAGCCCATTACGGGATGAGGGAAAGGCTAAGATTTTGGTTTGGTAACCAGGATATCGCCAGGCAAAAATACCGGAATCTGGGCATAAAAGCAGACAAATGCAATGAATGCGGCCAGTGCATGCCCCAGTGCCCTTACGGCATTGATATCATAGAAAAGCTTAAAATAGCTGATTATAAGCTGACAGGCAAAAAAATATTTTAATCTCTTAAAACTTTTCCTGATAAACCGAGTCTATAATACAAAGGTATTTTTGGCATCCTTTACTTTGCCGATTATATCTGCAAGAATAGAATTTAATTTTACGGAGGTTATATGAATAAAAAAATATTGTTAATTTATCCAAAATATGAAGAAACATTCTGGAGCTTTAAAAAGATTTTAAATATCATCAATAAAAAATCTGCCTTCCCGCCGCTGGGGCTAATCACTGTATCAGCCATGCTTCCAAAGGACTGGGAAAGGAAAATGCTGGATCTTAATTTTGAAACCCTGGCCGACCAGGACATAAAATGGGCAGATTATGTTTTTGTAAGTGCAATGATTGTGCAGAAAGAATCATCTGACGAGGTAATAAAGAAGACGCAGCAACTTGGCAAACCTGTTGTTGCCGGCGGGCCCCTGTTTACTACCGGATGGGAAAAATACGAACACGTGGATCACCTGTTTGTAGGTGAAGCGGAGAACACAATCAATGAATTCATCCAGGATGCTGAGAAGGGCACACCAAAAAGAAAATACATATGCGACACTTTTCCCGATATTGGCCTATCCCCGGTACCTGACTGGAGCCTGATTGATATTCCCAAATACAATTCTCTATGCATACAGTTTTCGAGGGGATGCCCCTATAACTGTGAATTCTGCGATATAGTAAAGCTTAACGGAAGAGTTCCCAGAACCAAATCCAGTGAGCAGCTTATCGCTGAAATGGAAGTAATTTATTCCAAGGGCTACAGGGGCGGTTTATTCTTTGTTGACGATAATTTTATAGGAAATAAGGGAAAGCTTAAAAAGGAACACCTTCCTTCAATTATTGCATGGCAAAAGAAAAGGCATTACCCCTTTTCTCTCAATACCCAGGTATCAGTTAATCTGGCGGATGATGAGGAGCTCATGCAGCTTATGGTAGATGCTGGATTCAGTGCAGTTTTTGTAGGTATTGAAACACCTGACCCGGCGGGCCTTGAAGAATGCAGCAAGTTACAGAACCAGAACAGGGATATGATTGATTCAGTTAAAAAAATGCAGAAAATGGGATTTGAGGTGCAGGGCGGTTTTATTGTTGGCTTTGACAGCGATACAGCCAGTATTTTCCAGAGGCAAATTGACTTTATACAGAATAGCGGCATAGTTACTGCTATGGTAGGTTTGCTTACCGCTCTCCCCAAAACAAGGTTATACCAGAGGCTGGAAGAGACAAAAAGGCTTATCAGTGATACCTGTGCAAATAATACCAATGTACTGTCCCTAAACTTTGTCCCCAAGATGGACAAAAAGGTGTTAATTGATGGCTACAAGAAAATAATTGATACCATATATACGCCGAAAATGTATTATGAGAGGATTAAAATCTTTATAGCCAATTACAAACCTCCCCAGAGAGGTCTGCAGAAATTAAAGCTGTACTATATAAAGGCATTCTTTGCCTCATTATGGCTTCTGGGCATTAAAGACAAGGGAAGGAAATACTTCTGGAAGCTGCTGGCATGGAGCCTGTTTAGGCATCCTACGAAGCTTCCCTATGCTATCGGTTTCTCAATCGTAGGCATACATTTCAGGTCTGTATTCACAAGTTGACAGCAATTACAAAATAGGAATAAAAGCGCGCTATATGAAAATGATGGCGCGCTTTTTTTTAAAAGATTGATCTATCCTTTCATCTGCCTGTATCCAGCTGCAATAACCTATTCCTGATGGTGTCTTTTAAAAATAGTTATCCTGCTGCTTCCGGAATATCGGGTAATATAGGTTTTCTTCTGGAATTTGCTCTTTAAAAAACTATAAAAAAAAATTATTTTGTAATAATAATATAACAGTTATATAATATGTAAAACGTAATAAAAACATAGGCCTACGCATAGCAGCAATAAATTACCAGTTTGTTTAATCTTTTTTTAGGTGGGAGAAATGAAAAAGCTGCTTAAAACGATAGTGGCCTTGGTTTACCTGGTAGGCCTAACTTCCACTGTCAGGTGGTAATCTGTTTAGATTTCTTTAGGGCTTCTGCTGACTCTTCAGGCTTGTTCTGCTTGCTTAGGCAAATACCCAGATTATACCATGCCTCACTGTATTTGTTGTCTATGTCTATTGCCCTTCTAAAGTATTGTTCTGCTTTCGTATAATCTTTAAGTTTAAAAGCACAGACTCCCTGGTTATTCCATGCCTCTTTGTAATCCTTATCCAGATTTATAGCTTTCTGGAAAGACTCTACCGCACCCTGATAGCTTTTCAGGTCACCGAGTATTATCCCTAGATAGTACCAGGTTTCCTTACTGGCTGGATTTAGCCTGGTTCCCTTCTCCAAGACATCCCTGGCCTCAGTATATTTGCTTAAGCGATCATACACAATGCCAAGGCTGAACAGGGCTTCTTTATTATTATTATCAAGTTCAAGCAGCTCCTGAAAAACCCTTTCGGCTTCTTTGTATTTTTTTTGCTCCATAAGTGATTTGCTTAATTTAAGCAGGTGACTGGTACTGGTTTTAGATTTTAACAAGCGGTTGAAAATTTCTTCAGCCTTGCTGTAATTGCCCAGTTCAAGATTACTGTCTCCTTGCATTTTGAGTAGATTTTCCGTAATGCCCTGGGCAGATACTTTTTCCAAAAACTTAAGCATCTGCTCATATTTTCTCTGCTTATATAGGCTTATACATATTTTTTTTATGGCTGCCTGGTGGCTTCCATGCATAGATAATGCCTTACTGTAAGACTCTTCCGCTTTGCTGTACTGTCCCATAGAAAGGTAACAGTCTCCAAGTTTCAGCCACCCTTTTAAGAAATCTTTATCTTCACTCACTGCCCTGGTCAGGTGGGAAGCTGCCTGTTCATATTTCTTCTGACGGAACAGTATATTGGCATAACTATACAAAACCTCGACATCATTTCCGGCAATAGGAATCAATCTGCGGTATGTCTCTGCAGCCATGTCTAACTTTTTTTGCCGGGTTAAGGCCAATGCAAGCCCTTCCAGTATCCTTCTATCGGCCTTATCTATAAATGCGATCTCCCCAAACACTTTTTCCGATTCTTTGAATTTCCCCGTTTTGTCAGAGAGAGGTGCCCAGCATAATGCTTGCTTCCTTAAAACTGCCTACTAAATCAAACAGGCTCAAATAGGTTTTGACGGCCTGGGGATAGTCATTATCGTCCAGATTCTCAAGCCCCAGTCCCTCAAGCAGCCTAATATATTTTCCCACCAGGGAAATAGTTTTTTTAAATATCTTTGCCGCTTCCGGATATTTGGCCTGTTCATAGACATCTAATCCAAAATCACTCCATGCCTTCCTCATGTCCTTATCGGCAGAGGCTATTTGTTTAAGGTACTTTTCATGTTCTTCAAATTGTCTGGTAAGCCTTAAGTTTACTAAAAAATCTTTCCATTCCTGCCGGTGGGCTCTCTCAATACCTTCTGCATCCTCGTATCCAGCATCCTCCAGCCTTCTTTCCCGGGGCCTGGCAATTAAGAAATCATTACAAGCCCTTATTGGCTGCCTGAACACCTCTTCAGCTGCCTTAAATTTTCCCAGCTTTCCCTGTGTAACTCCCAAATTGTATCTTGCCTCCAAAAAGCTGTCATCCTGGTTCAGAGCTTTCAAGAAATACTTTTG
>JBNJCW010000055.1:0-12960 GCA_051744345.1 Actinomycetota bacterium | reverse complement strand
ATTTATTGACAAAGATAATAAAGGGATTTATTATTATATATACTGAAAACGTTATTAATATCGTTATTAATTATAAAAATACTGAAGCTATAGGCAATGTGCTCAAGAACAAAAGATCGAAGTACCGTGTTTGCCAAAATTAGTCAGAGCTATTTAAAAATCTAATTTCAATAATATTATGCAGTTATTAGTATTAGACCTTTTTAAAAAGTTGGGTGAAGGGGGTGAATATATAAAAAAAAAGATGAATACAGGAATGAAACCAATAAGATAAAAGAAGAAAAGAGGAGGCAAGAATGAAAAAGATATCATTATGGATATTAACTGTGATAATTTGCATATCACTGGTTAGCTTATATTCTCTATCTGGCTGCAGAGCTGAAGAACCAGTTGAAGAAGAACCTGTAGCGGAAGAACCAGTTGAAGAAGAACCTGCGGAAGAACCAGTTGAAGAAGAACCTGCGGAAGAACCAGTTGAAGAAGAACCTGCGGAAGAACCAGGGGAGGAAACGGTTGAAGAAGAGGAAATGGAAGTTTCCCTGGAAGGCATGGAAACAGGTTATGTGATCCCCTACCTTGAAGGATGGTTTTTCTTCTGGGAGGAAGCCTGGAAAATGATGATGGATGAGTATGGGGTTGAAACCTCAGGTGTTCTCACCTACTGGGAACCGGAAACAGAGCTTGAAGGGGTAAGGGATATGATTACTAAGGGCGTTGATGCAATTGTTCTGACATCAACTAATCCCGATCCTGCCCAGTTGGCATGCCAGGAAGCTAACAATGCAGATATACCCATAGCAGTTGACAGCTCTTCTGTAGCTGAAGGGCCGGGCGAACCCTTCCTGGATATCACCTTTGATTACTATGATATGGGTGAATTGGCCGGAAGAAAAATTGCTGAGCTTGAACTGGGTACCAATGTTGTGCACATGGCAGGTATCCCCGGATTTGCCCCTACCGATGACCAGGATAATGCTTTAAAGGATGTAGCTGAAGAAACCGGCGCTTACGAGCTGGTGGCTACAGAATATACAGAATACAGTACTGAAGAAACCATAAAGCTGATGAGGGACCTCATACAGAGCGGCCTGGAATTTGATGTAGTAGTCGCTTGTGCTCAGGAAGCAGCTGAGGGTGCTATTGAAGCTCTCAGCCAGGAAGGCCTGCTGGATGAAAAGATAGTAATCAGTGTAAATGGCGGACCAATGGATGTAGCAAATTTCGAAGAAGGCAATCTTGATTATGCGATAGGACAATCACCAGGTTTTCTTGCTCTGGTTACCGGTTCAATAACCCTTAACTACCTGCAAGGCATTGAGCCGTTCTCAAAAGAAGTACGTCTGCCTTTCCAGTGGCTAACTCCTGAAAACTATGAAGAAGAGATGATACCTTGGGAAGTAGATGAAACATGGTTCCCTATAGCTGAACATTATGCTGAAACCGGAGAACTTGTTATAGAATAAGAAGTAACTAGTGCAGGGGTGCAAAACCCCTGCACTACTTATTAAGATCTTAAAAAATAGGGGGACAAACAAAGTTGGAACAGCTAGAGAAGAAAAAGATTTTGTCCATGAAGAATATTTATAAATTTTATCCAGGGGTAACAGCTCTGGACAATGTTGATTTCGATCTGTTTTCAGGAGAAGTTCATTCTCTGGTAGGAAAAAATGGAGCAGGGAAATCTACATTGATAGAAATTTTGGCTGGTGCTATAAAGACCGACCGGGGAAAAATTGAAATATTCGGAAATTCTTACGACTTTCTAACTCCTGCTAATTCGCTAGCCTTAGGTATCGGAACTATACACCAGGTTGATCAGCTTATTGAAGGTATGACTGTAGCTGAAAACGTATTTGTGGACAACCTCAAGACAAATAATGCTGGTTTTTATTCATTAAGCCGGTGTGTTGAAGCAACCAAAGAAATATTTGATTTTATAGGGGTATATATTGACCCCAGGAGGCTAGTATCCACCCTTTCCCCAGTGGAGAGAAAAATATTGTGCATAGCAAGAGCATTTTCCCAAGAAGTAAAGATCCTTATATTGGATGAACCTACTGCTTCCCTGGACAGGGAAGTGGAGGATAAGCTTTTTAATGTAATAAAGAGCATAAAAGAAAAAGGCGTGGGAATAATTTATATCTCACACAACCTTGGCGAAATATTTGAACTAAAAGACAGGGTTACCATATTAAGGGATGGCAAGAAAGTATCCACAGAGTATGTTGACAAGATCGATGAAGAAACTTTAATAGCGGGAATGATTGGTGAAAAGAGCAAGGAATATGAAAAGAAAACCAAAACCTTCTCTGAAGATGTAAAGCTTGAAGTTATAAGATATTCCTCAAAGGATCTGGTAAAAGATGTTTCTTTTGAGGTAAGAAGAGGTGAGGTTTTTGGCATAGGGGGGTTGGTCGGTTCTGGACGTACCGAACTCCTGAATTTATTATTTGGAGCTGAAAGAAAAAAATTTGGCCGCCTGGTCTTTGACGGCAGAGATATTACCCCCAAAACACCCATAGATGCCATAAAAAATGGCATAGGGCTGCTGACTGAAGATAAAAAAAGCGACGGGCTGATGATGGATATGCCTGTTTACAAGAATATTAGTCTGGTAGAGCTAGTAAAGAACAGTGATTTTTTCTTAAGGCTGAACCAGGAGAAGAGCGTGGCAGGGGAAATGGTAGACAATCTGAATATAGCCGTGCCTTCTGTAAGCCAGATAGTAAAGTACTTAAGTGGCGGGAACCAGCAGAAGGTGGTACTAGCAAAGTGGCTCCTAGCCCAATCAAAAATTATAATGCTTGATGAGCCTACCATAGGAATAGATGTGGGGTCTAAACAGGAAATTTATAATCTGATTAATAACTTATCCAAAGAAGGTAAGATATTTATTGTGGCAAGTTCTGACAATCAGGAATTGATTTCCATAAGCGACCGGGTTGGCATAATGCAGCGTGGAAGCATGGTAAAAATTCTTGAAGGTGAGGATATCACCGAAGAAAATATACTAAAGTATTCACTATAAATAAAAGACTAGAGGACCAAAAATGAACAAAAGACCAAATACTAATCTTTCCAGAGGCTCTGGTGGTTTCTCTTCTATTTTTAAGAGCCAGCCAGTGTTCCTAATAATAATAATGATTTTAATTGGGGTTATTGTCACTATTATAAACCCCAAATTCTTATCAGTCAGGAATCTGTTCAATATTGTGCTTGGCGTTTCCTCTATCGGTATAGTATGTGTGGGTATGGGCACGGTTCTTATAACCGGGAATTTTGACTTAACCCTCGGTCCCCTTATTTCAATACTAGGCATTGTGATGGCCATTATGCTGAACAGGTTTGGCCCAGCAGTAACTGTTATCGCGGTGATAGCTCTGGGGGTAGCTATAGGTGCATTCAACGGGATTCTGGTGACGCGGGTGAAAGCCCATTCCTTTATAGTCACCCTAGCATTGTCAACGGTTTATGAGGGGGTAGCCCTTCTTCTGGCAGGGGGTACCTACATTTCACTGGGAGGCAAGTTCCGTATTTTTTCTGAAAGGCTATGGGATGTAGTACCTACTCCTACCGTAGTACTGGTAGCTGTAATAATTGGGGCTTATGTGGTATATAGATACACCAAATTCGGAAGGTTGCTTTTTGCTATAGGCGGAAATGAAAAGGCAGCCTACCTTGCAGGAGTAAAAGTAAGGCTGTATAAGGTACTGGCTTTTAGCCTGGCGGGGGGGATGTATGCTATTGCTTCCCTGGTCCTTATCTCCCAGCTGGGAGTAGTATATCCCAGCACCGGTTTTCCTTATACTCTTCCTGCGCTGGCAGCCATAGTAGTTGGCGGTATAGCCCTGCAGGGCGGCAAGGGATCTGCCTTAGGGATATTTTTAGGTGCTGTTATGTTCGGCCTTATAAGTAATGCGCTTGTCCTTACCGGTGTAGATCCGTTCTGGAGAGATGTTGCTGCTGGCTTTTTGATACTTCTTGCTGTAGGTGTAAGTGGAATGGTGGAAGACCGGTAGATAATGGCTAAGAGAAAGGCTGACAAAACTGGCTGTAGCTCTTAAACTAAATATGGGCATCAGAATATTAATTTTTAGCTTTTTACGAGAAAGGAAAAGAGATGAAAAATAAAATAGGAGTTGTTACCACTACCTACCCCAATTATGAACTGGAAGATGCTTTAAGGGGGATATCCCAGGCTGGGTTTAAGTATGTAGAATTAACCTCAGCACCTGCTTTTTTTACCCATATTATACCTAATCCTGAAGATATGACCGAAGAAGATGCTCAAAACATACTTAGTCTATGCCAAAAATATGGACTTAGTGTGCACTGTGTGGCAGGCCATACCAGGTTGATGAAAGAAAATGGGGTAGATAATTTCAAGAAAGTTATTGATGCTGCTAAAGCCTTTGGTGCAAATCATGTTACTACTGATACAGGAGAAGTAAAGGACGATAAGGATAGGAAGAGATTTTTTGCAGACATGAAAGAGATTGGTGATTATGCCAAAAAAATGGGGATTACTGTCTGCCTGGAGATGCATGGAGAGTGGCTCAATAATGGCAGCATAGGAGCAGATATAATAGAAAAAATCGGTCACCCAAATGTTAAATTAAACTATGATACTGCTAATGTGATGTATTATGGAGCAGTAAAGGCTGAAGATGATTTAGAGAACGCTCTGCCATACCTCGGTTTTTTGCATTTAAAAGAAAGGGCTGGAGGTCCAAAGGAATGGAACTTCCCCGCGCCGGGAGAAGGAAATCTTGATTTTGACAGGATATTTTCTCTGGTAAAAGATTACAGCGGACCTATAAGTGTTGAGATTGAATTTGACGGATCAGAAAAACCCTTGGAGGAAATAGATGCAGCAGTCAAGAAAGCATACAATTTCCTTAAAGAACATAATTATTTGTAAAAACTTAGCTATATATAAAGGAACCATAATTGGTAAATTACAATACTGCGCCAATGATATGGCTCTTTTAATTAATTTAAAGCCTGGACAGTATGTGCAGGAGAGGGGGCCTTCCATATGGTAGAAATTTAACTGTTTATATAACAGGAATCACTCATCCACTATTATTTAACCAGTATAACCTATCATTTATGCAGGTTAGGATTTTAATATAATGGCTAGTATACAAAGTTCAATTGGAAACCAGGAAGCTTACTCAAAAGCATCTTTTCTGCATAAATATAATTACCTTTGGGGAAGTTATGCTACCTCCGGTATTTCTTAATTGCTGTATAAATAAATCTAAACATTAGTTTAAAAATCAAAGATTGGGAGGAATGAGATGGAAAAAGAAAGGATGGGAATAATTGATGCCTCCGGCCCTATATATGAGGGCATGTGGTCCTACGGGGAGCCCTTTCCAGAGTTTAGGGTGGTTGATATAAAAGAGCCGGATTGGGTTGAAGGTTTCAGTCCTAAGTCACAGGCATTTGAAGGCTTCTGTATGCTTACCGGGACATACATAGACGGGCCTTCACATGCATATGGGCTGCAAAAATCATATCCCATGAGTGATATACCTATAGAGAAACTGTTTGATGTGGATGCTTATGTATACAAGTTTGACCTGTCGAAGCTTAAAAAGGAGGGCAGGAGGCCAGTGGTAAATCTTGATGATGTATTGAAGGTAGAAAAAAATATAGAATACAGCATACCCCAACGCTCCATCCTTATATTTGCCACCGGCTGGGGCTCCCACTGGGGAAAAAGTGATTATCTCCCAGGAGCATGGTTTTTTGAAAGGGAGGCAGTAGAGTATATAGTAGGAAAGAAACCCTTTATAATGGCTATGGATACCCCTTATGTGGACTGTCTGGAAAATGAAAGGGGTAGCTGGGAATTGATATACGGCAATGACATTATTCTGGCAGCGCCCCTTGTCAATATCGAGAAGATAACCAGAAGCAAGGTTAAGATATACATATGCCCCTTGAAAATATTAAATACAACCGGACTTCCCTGCAGAATAATAATCGGGGAACAATAGGCTGGAAAGAATTTTTTACTATGCTTGGGAAGATCTTTTACTGCTGTAATATGGATAAATAAGGATTGTGAGGTAATAATGTCAGCACATATTGAATTAGTAAAAAAAGCAATTGAATTTAATAAACCTGGTTACCTTCCTATGGAAACCAATCATGTCCCTTATGTCTATAATGCTTATCACACCCTGGACCCAGCCACAGTGAAGTCTATACCAGGAACTGAGGACTTTGATTCACTCTGGCCCCTATGCTATTCATGGGTGCATAAAGAGATTGGTAAAACAGAAAAAGGAGAATCTCTTAGAAAAGACCAATTTGGAACCACTCTTAAGATACCTTTAGATTATAATTCAACCTATGTCCTTCTGGATCATCCCTTAAAGGATAAGGACAGCCTTGATGATTATTTTTTCCCAGACCCTAGTGATCTGGATGTATGGTTTGAAAAATTCGGAGAGATTATTTCCCAAAGGTATACTGACAGATTTTTAAATGCATTCATAGACGCAGGAATTTTTTTAACCACCATGATGCTTATGGGCACCAATGATTTCTATTTGAGGCTTGCCACCGATTTGGATTTTGTTGTTGAAGTCTACTCCAGGGCGGCACATTATTACAAAGAGATTGCCTTAAAGTTTAAAAAATGTGGTGCCCATATGATAACGGTTATAGAGGATCTGGGCCAAAAGAGAGGAATGGTTATGAATCCTGATGTGTGGAGGAAAAAGTTTAAGCCAATATTGAATGATTTCTATAAGTTTGTCCATGACCACGGTATGTATACCGCCCTCTGCGTGGATGGGGATACCAAGAATATCCATGAGGATATACTGGATATGGATATAGATTTATTTTTCCTTCCCGATATAAATACTACCGGAATAAAGTCTTTGGTGGATAATTTAAAGGGTAAAATTTGCCTAAAAGCTTCGGTTGATATGCTCTCCACCCTCTCTTCGGGGACTCCGGAACAGGTACAAAAGGAAGCAGAGAATATAGTAGAGAGCCTGAATTCAAAGGATGGAGGGTTTATATGCGAGGTGGTAAAGTGGTATAGGCCGCAGTACAGGGATGAAAATGTTATGGCTTCAGTCCGGGGTTTTAATAAATATAGGAGACAGTAGAGGATGACAAGATTGTTTTACATAGGATTCTAATAATGATTTAAAAAAGCTTATAGTGTTTCTATATTAAAAAATTAATGAAGGAGGTTTTAAAGATGTGTTCTGATGATAAAAAGAAACTAGGTGTGGGTATTTTTGGGATCGGCTGGGTTGCCGGGGAGCACCTAAAGGCATATATGAATAATCCTAGGTGTGAGATAAAGGCATTGGCTTCGAGGAGGAGAGAAAGTGCAGAGGCAAAAAAAGCAGAACTGAATCTTGATTGTGATATTTTGGATTCCTATGATGATCTTCTCGAGAGGGAAGATATAGATATTATATCCATGTGCTCACCCAATTTCTTAAGAGCTGAAGAAATTGTCAAGGCATGTGAGGCGGGGAAGCATTTCTTTGCGGAAAAACCTATTTGCCATAGCCTGGAGGAGCTAGAGAAAATAAGGGATGCATATAAAAGAGCCAGGGATAAGTTTAATATTAAAACTATAGTTGGTTTTGTAGTTGAATATTATGCCCAATTCCTAAGCATAAAAAGTCTGATTGGAAAAGGCGGGCTGGGGGATATATTCTTTGTGGAAACCGACTACTGGCATGAGCTGGGACCATGGTGGCATGGCTGGACCTGGGGAGCTTATACCAAAAAAGGCGGAGCTTCTACTGCTCTTTTAGGGGGGTGCCATTCTATAGGGGCTCTGATGAGGATTGGCGGCGATGTTGAAGAAGTACATGCTTATAATACCTGGGGGCACAGGAAGGAATACGAATACGCCCCTACTTATACCTCTGTTTTAAAGTTTAAAAATGGAGCTGTGGGGAAAACTGGTGGAAGCTTTGAAATTGAAAGTCCCTATGTATTTAATATAATCATACATGGAAGCAAGGGCTCTATAATAAATGAAAAATTCTACACCAAGGAAATTTTTACCGGCCAGGAAGGCTACCAGACCTTCAATTGTACCCTTATAGATAGCGGAGAGGTTTCACACCATCCCTTCTCAGCAGTAGTGGATGCCCTGGTAGATGATATTGACAGTGATAAGGACAGCCTAATAAGGCTTGATTTCGCAATTAAGGTCCACGAGCTGGCTTTGGCCATAGATATCTCGGCTGAAACCGGAAAACCGGTAAAGCTTCCCATCCTGTAGAATGTTGGTAATTAGGGTACCTTTTATACCCAAAATGATTGTAAAAAACTGTGAAGTATAATCTTGTGGATGGAGGTAGAAAAGAGCATACACTCCTATAAAATATTACCAATTGGTAAAAAAAGAGTATGTTCTATGTCTAAGTATAGTGGAAAAATCCAATATGTAAAAGATTAGAAGGAATCTTTCGGGCCAGTACTGGGGAAGACCTGCAAGAGATGTGGCACAGAAGATGCTACGGCTAGCTTTAGAGAACGAAGTAGAAGAATACATACAAAGACATTTAAACTTAACTGGTGAAGACGGAAAAAGGGCTGCAGTAAAAAATGGTCACATGCCTAAAAGGAATATAACGACCTCTAACCATTACTTAAGCCCAGGATAGATGACAGGGGCTTAAAAAGAGATTCAGTAGCAACATCCTTCCCCGCTACCTTCGTAGAATCCCCAGTGTGGATAACCTTGTCCCTGTGCTCTACCTAAAGGGATATCCACTAATGACTTTGCCATCAAGCTTGAAGCTATCTTAGGCAATGGTGCAAGCGGGCTATCAGCCACCAATATAGTTAGGTTAAAGAAAATATAAGAAGAGGAGTATGATGTTTGAAAAGGGGGTCTATCAGACAAAGAGTATGTATACTTCTGGGTGGATGACATATATTTTAACATAAGATTAAACGATACCCGCTCCTAGCATACTTATCATAATGGCAGCAGACCAGTACGGAAACAAAGAGCTAGTAGCAGCCCAGGACAGCTACAGGGAGAGTAAAATAGCCTGGGTTGAGATACTGAAAAGAAGAGGTCTTAAAATGGGCATACAGTTTAAGGCAAAAGCCATGATACATGATATGTACATGGCTCCTTCCAAGGAGGATGCCCTGGTAGCATATGACCACTTTGTATCTTGCTTCTATGGTAAGTACCCCAGGGCAGTAGAGTGTCTTACCAAAGATAATGTGGATTTATTTAACTTCTATGATTTTCCTTTCACTCGCTGGAGGTAATGGATAAGGCCTTCAGTGATGTGTATAGTGAGGTGCACCCATTGAGCATTTTAGCAATCTCTTTTGCGTTAATGCTCCCTATCTTATTAATGATGTATAATATGTATTCTCTTCTTTCTTTGCCAAGCATAATTGTAAAATAACCCACTGTGACAAAAATTTTGCCTAATTATAGCTTATAATGTTTTTGTTCTTTATAATTTGGGTATTGCCTGCCGCTTGAAAAGATATATAATCAATTTAAAAAATTAGGGTTCCATATTAAAATATACTGAAATGATTAACTTGTTCTTATTGCAGAAAGGTTGGAGCCAGGAGGCTTCCGGTCAAAATATTTGTATTTATAATATTGACAAAAAAACAGGGACTGATAATATTATAACCAATGAAAACGTTATTAATATCGTTATCTTATGAAAAACGTCACCTTAAAAGATGTGGCCAGAGAGTCTGGGGTTTCGGTTCCTACTGTCTCCAGGGTACTCAATAATGAAAAGTTTGTCTCCGAAAAGGTAAAGGAAAGAGTAAGGGCTGCTGCCAATAAACTAAACTATGAGCCGGAGTGGACAGCTAGGAGCCTAAGGCTGAGAAAAACCAATATTATTGGCATCATAATACCCAATGTGAGCGATTACTTCTTCTCAAGCATTGTCCTGGGGGTGGAGAGGTATTTTCGGAAAAATGGAAAGGAGCTGATTCTCTTTAACACCAGCAATGATGAAACCATTGAAGAAAAAGCCATAAAACTGGCTATTTCAAAAAGGGTGGAAGGGGTTATACTTGCTACTATCTGCAAAAACAATAATGTCATAAAATCCATAATTGAAAGCTTTGGGACTCCTTTCGTGATAGTGGATAACAAGATTGACGTAGATAAGGTAGATTTTGTCCTAAGCGATGATGTGAATGGCTCCTCTAAGTTGATAGATCATCTTGTAAAAACACATGGTTACAGAAAAATTGCCTGTATCAGCGGACCCCTGGACGAGTCCAGCGGCTTTGACAAGCTGGAAGGTTATAAAAAAGCACTGGCTGAAAATAATCTACCGGTTATAGATGAATATATAAAAATCGCAGACTGGAAAAAAACCAAGGCATACCTTGCTACCGGTGAGCTTATGGAACTGGAGGAAAAACCGGAAGCAATATACTGCGCAAATGCAAATATGCTTATTGGCTGCTTCAGGTACCTTAACGAAAAGAAAATTAAGGTTCCGGATGAAGTAGCGGTAGTTACCTTTGACGACTATGATTTTGTATCGGCTATGAATCCTCCGGTTACCACTCTGCAGAGAATAGATTTAGAGATTGGAGAAAAGGCAGCCGAACTTCTTTATAAGAGGATAAAAGAGGAAGCCGGAGATTATCAGGAGCTAAGGATAGACGCAGACCTTATTATCAGAAAATCATGCGGCTGCACCTAGCCTATTAGCCAAGGTAATAGCAGGCAAAACTGTGAATGCAGTTATTTATCAAAATATAATCGTTTTATCTTTTGGTTAAAATGTTATTTAATGATGGAGGGAAAGCAAATGAGCGAATTTACTTTTGAGCCGGCAGAATTCGTGCCGTTTAAGGATAGGAAAGTTCTTGAAAAAGCAAGGTCTATACATGGTAAAGATTTGGAGAAATGCTCCAATGACAAAATGAAGGTCAAGATTATGAAGAATCCTCATCCGGTAGTAATCGGGGATATATTTACCAGGATTAAAATGTCAGATGACCTGGATAAAAAACAAGTTTTAATACTGGGCAATCCTGAACCGGAAACATATATACCGGTGGCGGAGCTTATAAATTACCATAAGGTTAATTGCAGAAATGTATATATATTTGCTATGGATGAATGGGCAAACCAGGATGGTAATATTGCACCTGTTTCCTATAAGTCTGGATTTGCCCATTCCATGCTTAATTATTTTGTATACAAGATAGATGAAGAGCTCCGCATGCCCATAGATAATGTTTTTTATCCCACCAATGAGAATATAAAGGATTATTCCAAGATGATAACTGATGTGGGCGAGGGCGGTGCCGATGTTTGCTACTCCAGCCCCGGATGGGCCGGCCATATAGCATTTGTGGATCCATCGCCTGAGTTTTTAACCGATGATATCGATGAATATCTTGCCCAGGATGCAAGGCTGGTTACATTACATCCGCTAACCATATGCCAGAACTCTTTGCATGGGGTATTTGGCCAATCTGGAGACATTGCTAATGTTCCTCCCAAGGCTGCTACCATTGGACCTGGAGATGTAGCACGTTCCCGAGAGAGGATAGAGATACATGCTCTTCAGACCATGGGCACATTTGTGTCCTGGCAGAGGATGATCTCCAGGCTGATAATGATAGGCCCGGTAACCCCCTATGTGCCCAGCTCTATATTCCAGATCCTTGATACCCAGATCTATATTAGTGAAGAAATTGCAGCACCATTTGAATGCTGGGAGACAGTAGGTTACTAATCTTTTGGCATAGCAGTTCAGCGGATTAGCTTATTATGTTCTGATGTTGTTTTTGACAGGTATTAGTTATTGAATTTGTAAAAAATATAAAGGAGGTAAAAATGGCTAAGATGATTATAATTGGCGCTGGCTTTATGGGCCAGACACACGGCTCAGCTTACAAGCAACTGGATGGAGCAGAAGTCGTTGCGGTAGTAGACAAAGTGGCGGAGAAGGGACAGAAACTTGCAGACGAGCTCGGAGCAAGGTATTACAAAGATATAGATGAATGCCTCGATAAGGAAGATACGGATTGCGTGGATGTCTGCCTGCCTACGTTCCTGAATCTTGAGATGACTAAAAAGGCAGCAGAAGCAGGCAAGAATGTATTCTGCGAAAAACCCATTGCCCTTTCCCTGGAAGAGGCTGATAAGATGATAGAGGCAGTTGAAAAAAACAATGTTAAGGGAATGGTTGGCCACGTGGTAAGATTCTGGCCTGAATATGTTAAGGTAAAGGAGCTGGTTGACAGCGGCAAACTGGGGGAGCCATTATACGGCTTTGCTGAAAGGCTGGCGGTCACTCCTGACTGGTATGAGAACAATTGGGGATTGAGTGAAAAAAATAGTGGGGGCGTTCCCCTTAATCTGGTAGTCCATGATATGGACTATCTTATCTGGCTGTTTGGCAAGCCGAGCATTGTAACGGCACAAGGTGTTTTCAAACCCGAACTTGGCGGTATTGTCCATATATCTACCAATATAGAGTTTGAAAGCGGAAAATCAGGGCTTGCAGAAGGCGGCTGGCATTTCGGGGGAGAATTTCCCTTTACCATGGTGCTTAGAGTTATATGTGAGAAAGCAACTGTAGACTGGGTATTTAGGGCAGGCAAAAATATCGAGGAAAGGGCCCAGAAGTCCCTGGTTTATGTATACGAAAATAGCGGTAAAACCTATACTCTGGATGTAGACCAGAGCGACCCTTATTATCTGGAATGTAAATATTTTGTTGACTGCATAAATAGTGGCCGTCCTATTGAGAATGCTACTTTTAAAGACGGCCGACAGGCAATCGAGCTTGCTCTGGCAGCCAAGAAGTCAGCAGAGGATAAAACCATAATAAGACTTTAAGGAGATGATAAACCCATGGACTGGTCCCCTAAAGTAGATACCTGGATAAATAAAAACAGAGAAAGCATCCAGGATAACATATCAGAGCTGGTAAGAAT
>JBNJCW010000054.1:0-12995 GCA_051744345.1 Actinomycetota bacterium | reverse complement strand
TGGGACAGATAAAGCACTTGACCTCCGCCCCTACTTATGCTATATTTATCCTTGCCTTAGGACAGGAGGCAACTTTCAGGAGATAATGAAATCTGCAGACGAAAGAATGTAGAAAGTAATTGGAAATCCTGAAAGGCCTGAGAAAAGTCCTAAGCACGAGCCCCAAGGTGCGGAGTAGCCTAAAGCTATAAGCTACGGCGAAAGGTAACTTGGGGTCTCTTTTTTTTGCTATGATTCTTAGGCTAACCTTGTTTATTTTTAGAAAAAAACTCTCCCCGCATCAATATCACAACTGATTCAATTGCTGAAATCAAGGCTGGAACAGTCTGAGCCTTTACACCGATAAGGCTTATATGCCGGAGGCCAAGCATAAACCATCCACGGCCAAAAAGCCATGCTTATGAATATGCCTGCAAAGGGTAAAAAATACCCTGTTTCCCCCATGATGGCATCTTGGATATAGCCGGCCATATAATAAACCATGCCGGCTGCAGCATAGGCTATTATTGTTCTCTTAGCAAATTTTAGAAACCTCATCTTCTTTTACCATAAAATCCTGACACACCCATAGGGCAGCCCCGGAAGGCCTGCGGTTTGTTTAAGTTAAGTGCTTAGGGCATATGCCTTTCCTTGTTAGAAACCTTTTGCCGTTTTATTCTAAAATAAATCTAAAGTCATGGTATAATCTGTAAATACTAATAAAAAGTTTTTATAATGATGGAAAGGAACCAAAATGGATGAAAGACTGTCCACAGAGGAGAAGCTGCTTGCCCTGCTCTCACACCTGTCCATACTTATTCCCAATATAGGCATACTCACACCCATAATCATATGGGTAACCCATAAGGAAAAATCAAGGTTTGTAAAATTTCATGCCCTGCAGGCCATATTCTTTCAGCTGATATTTTTAATCCTTATGATGCTTTTTATATTCATAGGCATAATACTTATGCTTATAGCCATCCCCTGGTCTGCGAGCTCAAGTGCTGAACCAGGAACACTGTTCTTTGTGTCCATGGCGTTTATGTTCCTTTACTTTCCCCTGTGGCTTATTTTTGGAATTTATGCGGTTGTAGCTGCGGTAAAAAGCTTTAAGGGCAGGACATTTAGGTATGCAATAATTGGCAAGATTATTCAGAGAAAAGTCTACCCGGGCTAATAGTTATCTGGCTGTTTGAGTTCACGCCGGTGATTAAGATTTTCTTACCGAATAGAATGCCCTAAGCTTTACAGGCTTTTTATAATTTGACATAAACCCTATACAAGAAGCCTGAGATAGGCATATATTAAGTCATTCTATGTAATAAAAGAAGAGAAATTAGGCCGGTACTACATGGGGTAATTTTTTAGAGTCAGAGCTCTCTCTGCTGTTAATGGGTGGACTGCTTGTTTTTTAAGCAAGGAGCCAATAAACCCTTTGCCACAATACTAAATACCAATAAGTGCTCTAATAGGCTCCCCGGACTGGAAAATATTGATAAAAAAGAATCTGCCCGCAGACCCTTACTAATTAGTGGAAGAATTAGGTGCGGAAAGAATCAATAATCATCTCTCCAGGGTTTTCTATCTTTAACTAGATAGATGTTGAAGCGGACCCCCTGATTATCTGTAGGATTTAACCACAGCATACGTTCAAATATTTTTTCAGCTTCTTTGAAGCACCCAAGTTTCCAGAGGCACAATCCATATCCATGCATACATCTGAGAAAAGGCCTGTTATCAATATGACCCCATAGAAGCACTCCATTGAAGTTCTGAGGTAAAGACAAGTCCCCTATTTTCACACCAACTTCATAATGGAGAAGTGCTTTTTCGGGTCTGCTATCAAATAAAAAGTTTCCCAGATGTGCATGAGCATCAAGGCACCTTAGGTCAGCAATCAGCTCATCCATTAAAATATCCTGGCCCATACCTACTTCTCCAATATCTTTATAATATATCGCATCAAGTATGGGCCCGTCAGCGCTGAAGTCTGTATCACCCGGAACTACCTGCTCCATCTCGTAGCAGGGTCTTTTGCCTGCTTTTATAATAGCTTTATAATACTTGTCACTTTCTTCTATTATTTCATCATTTTCATCCCGCTCTTCTTCAAATGCCTCCCGGGGATCCCAATAGTCGAACTGTTCGAGCCTAAGGGGGACAAGTTCCAGGGCAGGAATATCGATCCGGTGATCTATAAGGTTTCCTGATATATACTTATTGGAGCCAAATTCCCACTGCTTCTTAATATCAATAGTAGCAATTTCTCCAGGTACAATTTTAAAAAGCTGGCATGAGGATAATCTTAATATTATTTTTTCGCCTGTCTTTGGTATCATGCAGCTAGCTGCTCTGTCTCTTACGGCAAGAACCACAAGCTCTTCTTGTTTATTGCCTATTATTTCATTCATATGTCTTGACCAGCCTTTTCTAGTAACATTATCACAGAATCAATACGGTTTCTAACTTTCCTGTAATCAATTTTCTTCCATGCCTTAAGAATGGGTATATATTTACTGTCTCCGCTATCCTGAATCTTATCCAGAAGAAGCATTATCATATCCCTTGCCCTGTCTTTTAGGTAAAGCATATTAAAGCAGTCTATGCCGCTTTCAATTAATCTGTCAAACTCGGAAAGAAGCTCGTCTGTATAGGTGTCTTTTTCTATCCCCCATCCCCTGGAGCTGTATACAAGCATGGGCAACCTGCCATTGTATTCGATTATCAGGTACCTGTTTATAATCAACCAGTCTATTTTTGAAGCGATATCATATATAGATAGACCACTGTAATATCCATATACAGGACTCTTGTCAAGACCTAATGCCAGTACTTTCTTATCCCTGGATCCTTTAAGTATCTTGGCCAGAAGATTCCTTCCCCCTTCCATTATAAGATCATCTGCTCCCCTTAAGATGATTCTGATTTCTTCTGATGACAACGGTCCAGAATCCTGGGGGTGAAGATTGACTGGAACTTTTCTTGTCTTCCTATTCATTTTGTTTAATA
Organism: Actinomycetota bacterium; assembly: GCA_051744345.1. Taxonomy (GTDB): domain Bacteria; phylum Actinomycetota; class Humimicrobiia; order Humimicrobiales; family Humimicrobiaceae; genus Halolacustris. The sequence goes on along the minus strand of JBNJCW010000054.1, from coordinate 10,004 downwards.
AAATTTATTTTTTAAAGTTTTCACCAACATTCAAACCAATTTATTTACTTTTTATATAGGCTAAAAGTTTTTTGAGATATATAAATCCTCCATTAACCTGGGTTTACTCAAACAGGGACCCATGGTCTTATAATAAGGCTGTAAATAATCAATCTAAATCACAGGTTGATTTCTTTTTTAAGGTACTCCCTGATTGTTGCAAAAAAGTCATTAGCCTCTTCAAGACTCTCTTCAGCATCTTCTTGAGTAGCTGAATAAATTACGTCATAATCAGCTCTATATCTGTTATCCTGTACCTCAGCCAGGATATTGGCATATTTTTTATCCAGTTTGTCTGTTTTTATAAAGTATTTTCCAAAAAGCCTTCTACTGCCTGATGAGAGCTTATGTTTATATCTTCTATAAGCAATACAGCTCTTGCCGCATGCAATGCACCATAATAACATCTGGATATGGCATCCTCATAGTAACTTTTTTGGATCAGTACTTCGGCTGATTTTAATGCTTTGTCAGCCCGGCTTATTTCTTTTTTTATTTCTTCCAGGTTCATAAAGCTATAGCGTCACGGTCTACATTTTGTATAAATTGGGTAGGTAGATTTCTTAAGTAATCTACATAATCCCTTGATAATACTTGAATCGAAAGCACGATATCATTGTCGATTTCAAGATCATAACCGGTAGATCTTATCTCCTTTATTATTTTTTTATCACTGGCTTTAGTAATAACAAGAATATCAATATCGGAATCTTTTGCTGCATCTCCTCTGGCTTTTGAGCCAAATATTAAAATCTCTATTATTTCTTTTGGGAATTTTTCTTCTATTTCCTTTTTAAAAGTATATATTATGTTTTTTTCTTTACTGGATAATCTCATAATATTTATTCCTAAAATGTTAGTATTAAAATTATAATGTAAATACACTAAATATAAAACTATTTATATTTACAGGGATTAGAGGATAGCAAATCTCCTGAATTCAACCCATAACTGATTTTAAAAAAAGTTGAGTTAAGAGCCGGATTTTACAATTTCAAAATGGAAGTGAGTCAAACTTGGCTCCCCGGCTGACCAATATTAATAACAAAAAGAATTACAGTAATATTCCTATCGACATTCTTGTGTCAATTAACAAATTATAAGGGTATGATATATTTATGAAAATTAAATAAGAGAAATAAATATCTGTAATTCTTTATGAAATTTACAAATTATTTCCATTATATGAAGAAAAGACCAGATATGTCTAAAATAAAAGATGAATGGATAAAAGATACCATCAATAACCCAGTTAAAACTGAAATGCAGTTAGATGGAAGAATAAGGAAATGGTCAAAAATTAAAAGTGAAGACAAGTATTCAAGAGTCATAATGCTTGAAGATGGAGAAACAGTCCATAATGCTTTCTTTGATAGAAATTTCAAGGAGGAATAAGAATATGAAAATAAAATATTTCAATGATACTGACACCGCTTTATTAGAATTTTCGGAAAATGTGATAAAGGAAACTCGAGAAATTTCAGAAAATATATATATAAATATTGATGAAGAAGGCGACCTTGTCAGTATAACAATAGAACATGCAAAAACAACAGCTCACCTGCCTGATATATCCTATGAGCAAATAGGAGAAGCGCTTAAAATTTAAGTAAACTCCGCAAACCAGGCACTTAATATTTATAAGAATTTGCTTTTGTATCTCCAACCTATAATCTAAAGTTGGCATATTTATGATTATCGGAGTGAATACCCCCGACTGAAGCCAGGGGCTTGTTTTTTACTTTCCCAACTCGAGTTTCAGTTGCCCTGCATCATCTTAGTATTGATGTTGAGCGTAATCCATAATTGCCTTTTCATTAAGTCCTACCGTAGATACACAGTAGCCTCTTGACTGTATTTTTCCTCTTACATATATTACTTTTCCCATGAAATCGAATCTTTCTTTTAAGTTTTTTACCGCTTTGCTGGTTTAATGTATTTTACTGCTCTAGCAACTTAACTATATTAAACAAATCCTTGCTTAGCCTCCAGATACAGGCTCATCCAGCTACAAGTTTGCATACCTGATCCCCGGAAAAGACAATCAATGGCTTATTGGCCATACCAACCCACTAAGATAAAGCCGGGCGGCTTACCCGGCTTTATCTTATAAACCTTTTTCTTGCAGCCTGCATATCCATTTATGCTGCTTGCCTCAAATTATTTTAAATAAAGAACCTTATGTCTTTTTACGCAGAGCTTTCCAATCCAGTTATGCCGCTTTAAAAGCCCTGAACCTTCTGGCCGGATTAACCGCTATTCTCCCTGAATAGGTTCTTCCTCTTCTGTTTCCTGCTCTACTTCCGGCTCGATAGCGGTTGCAGGCGGTGCCTGGTTATCATCTATCTCTTCCTGAAGATTTCCCAGATCTATCAGGGGCACTATGTTGTCAGGCAATATCCCCCAGCTTATGTTCGGAGAAAGCTTCTGTATGAACTCAAGCTGTATTATCTCAGGGTATTCTCTTAAAGATTCACCCCTTATGGTTATTTCTTGAGCTTCTGCTTCAGCCCTAATTATGGTTTGTTCTTTCTTTATCTTTTCCTGCTCCAATACATTTCTTTCAACCTCTATCCTTTCTTCAGCAATCTGCTTTTCTTCAAGCACATTGAAGTACTCGTCGGTAAAATCAATTTTTCTTAATAGGAACTCGTCCATTATAACCCCATTTCTCTCAAATATGGGTCTGAGGGTTTCTGCAAGCTCTGACTGTACCACAAAAACCTGCTCTGAATAAAGCTGGAAGGCAGTATATTTCTTAGGTATATTTCTGGCAAGGGACCTTGCTTCTGTCTTGACTACCTTCTCTACCAATTCATCCATGGTTCCAATATTGTTTAATATCCATTCTGCCTGGCTGCTGTCAATTGAGAACCTGATTGTATACTTTAATTGCACCTGTTGTCCGTCAGAAGAAGTGGTATCAACCGAATAATCGGTGTAAATTGCCCGGCTTGCTTCAGGCTGGTCACTGGTCTCATAAGTTACCTGCCGGGTAGAATAATTTACCGTATTCTGTATAAAGGGCACCTTGAAATGAAGTCCCGGTGCAAAGGTTACCCCCACCGTTCTCCCAAACTGGGTTAGAACCTGCACATTACCCGCCTGCACAACCACTACGGAATTAAGCAGTACAATCAGGGCAACAATAAAGATAACCACCCCTATTATAATTTTTGGTATTATCCTCGATGGTGTTTTCATAACTTTTCCTTCCTATTTTTTTACATTCTTTGCATTTCAAATGAACCTGTCAATAGGCAACTATACAAGCATATAATAACATTATCAATAGCATGCAGTTTATCTCTGCTGCCCTTTTTGTAACCGCAAACCCCAAAAAAGACGCCAAATAACTGAACAAATATCCAGGATATTTAAGGCTATTATTTTCTCAAGTTCTGATTATGGTAAAATAAATCCTGTACGTAAAACAAGAAAGCCTGAACAGATCAAGGTTATGAAGAAAGAGAATCGAAAGAAAAAAGTGCTTCTTATAAACCCCAATTTGATGAAGCCGCCGGTTGCGCCCCTGGGGCTTGAATATATCGGCTCATACCTTATGCAGAACTCAATAGACACACATCTGTTGGATTTGGCCTGGGAAGACGAGCCGCTTAAGGCAATCGGGGACAAGATAAACGCCAACCGATACGACCTGATAGGGATATCGGTAAGGAATACCGATGACAGCAGTTTTGCCACCAGGGACTTTGTGTTAAAACAGACAAAGAAAATGGTAGGTGAAGCAAAGAAGGCAGATGCCCCGGTGGTGCTGGGGGGATGCGGATTTTCCATAATGCCCGAAGCAGTGCTTAAATACTGCCGGGCCGATTTTGGCATCGCCGGCGATGGAGAGGAGGCTTTGCTCAAGCTGCTTGATTCTCTCTGCAGCCAAAAAGACTGCCGCTCAATACCCGGCCTGCTGTACAGGCAAGGGCCGGAGATTGCCGGAAACCCTCCTGCTTTTGGGGGCAATGCCGTCCCCATCAAATTATCCAGGGGATTTGTCCGTAACCGGAGGTATTTTGCAGAAGGCGGCCAGGCCGGAATTGAAACCAAGAGGGGCTGCAGCAGAAGCTGTATCTATTGTGCAGACCCATTGGCCAAGGGAAAATCTGTAAGGTTCAGGGACATGGAAGACATAATGGATGAAATAGCCTTACTGGTTGAAAAAGGCATATACTGTTTCCACCTGTGTGATTCAGAGTTTAATATAAGCAGCAGCCAGGCATCGGAATTCTGCCGCCAGCTGATAAAAAGTAAAATAAATAAAAAGATAAGCTGGTATACCTATGCAATGCCCAAGCCGTTTCCAGACAGCCTGGCTGGATTGATGAAGGAAGCAGGATGCTCGGGCATAAATTTCGGAGCAGACAGCGCTAGTCCAGAAGTCCTAGGAACCCTGGGCAGGGATTTTGGCCCCCGGGACATAGCCTCCGCGGCAGATGCCTGCCGCAAGCATGGTATAGCCTGCATGATTGACCTGCTTCTTGGAGGGCCGGGCGAAACGCCTGATACCGTAGCCCAGACCATAAAATTTGCCAGGTCGCTGCCGGTAACCGCTGTGGGGGTAAACACAGGTATAAGGATATACCCGGGCACAATTATGGCAGAGATGGTAAAAGAGGAAGGATTTATGCCCCAGAATGCAAATCTTTACGGAAAAATAGAGCAAAATACAGACTTCCTTGAACCGGTATTCTACCTGTCTGCAAACCTGGGTGCCGGTATGGAAGAGAAAATAAGCAAGCTTACAGCAGGCGACAGGCGTTTTATGTTTATGTCAAAATCAAAAAAAAGCTACAACTACAACCAGAATATGCTGCTTACCAAGGCTATAAGGAAGGGGCGGCGGGGAGCTTACTGGCATATCCTGGAACAGGTATCCAGCCGCGAGTAAATTTCTGGTGACCATACCGCAGGCTGTTTCTGCCCGGAGCTCCGAAATAATAGAAGCTCTTTGATGTTTTGACTTATATTAAATCCCTCTGATAAAATTTAAAAAGCAGGGGCGATTAGCTCAGCCGGTTAGAGCGCTGCGTCGACATCGCAGAGGTCATTGGTTCGAATCCAATATCGCCCACCAGAGCTAAAACCTGCAAAACAGCCTTTCTTTCAACAGGCCAAAACTTGTTAAAAATGCCATCCTGGAACATTGCCGCCTATGGTAGTAGAATTATAGAAAAAGCCTACAGAACCATGCATAAATTAAAAATTTTCTTTACAGGCGGCAGCATCATATCCGTACTGCTTCTGTTGCTGGCAGCCTGTGATATTGAAGCAAACAAAGAAATTGAAAGAAAAGATAGGGAGGGACCAGCTATGGAAATAATCAGCACAGCATTCAGCCATAATGAAAACATACCTGCCAGGTACACCTGTGACGGCCAAGACATCAATCCGCCCCTGGAATTTTCAAACATCCCTGAAGGGACCAGGAGCCTGGCATTGATAGCAGACGATCCTGACGCCCCGGCTAAAACCTGGGTACACTGGGTGGTATGGAATATCAGCCCTGACGCCACAGGTATACCGGAAGATTCCAAGCCCGGGGAAGCGGTGGAAGGCATAACCGATTTTAAAAAGCCCGGATATGGCGGACCATGCCCTCCTTCCGGTACCCACCGGTATTTCTTCAAGCTGTTTGCACTGGACACAGAACTTGACCTGGACCCCTCAGGCGGTGCCGGGGACCTGGCCAAAGCCATGGAAGGCCATATAATAGAAAGTGCCGAGCTCATCGGTTTGTACAGCCGTTAAGAATAAACGCTGGCTATTAAGACATTGCTGCAGCCTTAAGCTGCCGGATTAACCGGTAGCTTTATGGCTGTTTTGGTCCGGGAATAAGATTAACCTTTTCTAATAAACAGATATATTTTAGAATACTTGCCAGAAGCACAGCCAATATTTTATACGGCTGTAAATGGCACAGGCCAAATGCCAGGTGATTGGAAGGGGCAGTCAATGCTTAGGATAGGAATCGATATGGGGGGAACCTTTACCGACTTCGTAACCTATGATGAGCATTCCGGAAAGATAAGCTTGAACAAAACCCCCACCAGCAAGGCCCGCCCATGGGAGCCCATAATCAGCTATATCAGTAATATAGCCAGTACCCGTCAGGATATAATCGACATAAGGCACGGCACCACCGTGGGGGTTAATGCAGTTATCCAAAGAGCTGAAAGCACTACCGGCCTGTTAACCACCGAGGGCTTCAGGGACATACTGGAAATCGGAAGGCAAAAACGACCCCACCTTTATAACCTGCGGGCTGCAGCTACCCCGCCCCTTATACCCAGAAACCTCCGGCTTACAGTAAGAGAAAGGATTTCAGCTGAAGGTGTTATCAAACAAGAGCTGGATGAAGCCGGGGTTAAAAAGGCAGCAGGGATATTTAAAAAGATGCAGGTAAAATCAGCAGCCATCCTTTTTCTACACTCCTACATCAATGATATTCATGAAAAGAAGGCAGCAGAAATTTTAAAAAAAGAGCTGCCCGGCATTTTTATAACCACCTCCTCGGAGGTAATCAGCCAGTTCAGGGAATATGAGAGGCTGTCTGCTACCGTACTTAATGCATACCTTAAGCCGGTAATGGTGGCCTATCTGGAAAAACTGTTTAAGAGAATTGAGGAAACAGGGAGCCGGGCGCCCTTCTATATCAGCCAGTCCGACGGGGGCATAACCTCTGCCGGAACCGCCATCCAGCTGCCGGTTAGAACCCTCTATTCAGGGCCCAGTGCGGGAGCAGTGGGCTGCGCTTTCTTTTACGGAAAACAGAACCCCAGCCTCATTTCCCTGGATATGGGAGGAACCAGTACAGACCTTACCCTTATAAGCTCACAGCAGCCGGTAACCACCACCGGCAAAACGGCCGCCGGCTACCCCTTCCTGTTTCCGGCCATAGACATAAAAACAGTGGGCGCAGGAGGCGGAAGCATTGCCGGTATAGACGAGGGAGGCTTCCTTCAGGTAGGGCCGTCCAGCGCCGGATCTGACCCCGGGCCGGCCTGTTACGGCAAAGGAGGCAAAATGCCCACCCTGACCGATGCCAGCCTTATCTTGGGAACCCTGGGTATAAATTCCATGCTGGGCGGGAAAATAAAGCTGGATAAAGCCAGGGCTGAACGGGCAATAGAAGAGCATGTTTCAAAGCCTTTAAATATACCTGTACAGGAAAGCGCAGAATCAATAATCAGGCTGGTGGTATCAAACATTGCCAATTCCATCAGAAAGATTTCCGTTATGAAAGGCATCCATCCCCAGGACCTCAAACTGGTAGCCTACGGGGGATCAGGGCCCATGCATGCAGCAGACATAGCCAGGGAGCTGGGCATAGGGGAGGTAATTGTCCCTCTGAACCCGGGGGTATTTTCTGCCCTGGGCCTTCTTTGCAGCAAACTTACCATGGATTTTGTAAAAACGGTTAAAGGCCTTTCTGCTGAAAAAATTACCGCAAGCGCCGCAGAGCTTGAAGAAAAAGGAAGGTTATGGTTTATGAGAGAAAAAATTCCTCCCCGGATACAGAAGACGGACTGGTCCCTGGATTTAAGGTACAGGGGCCAGAATTATGAGATAAACATACCCCTCTCCGGCCCCGGGGATATTACTGATTACGGGGCTCTGGCCGAAACATTCCACCAGAAGCATTCCCAGTTATACGGCCATTTTCAAAAGCATAAAGAGGTAGAAACGGTCAATCTGAGGCTGAAATGCCTGGGCCTTATTCCCACAGATTTTAGAAAAAAATCAAGGCCCCGGACAGAAGCCAAAAACAGCCTCAAAGAAAAAAGGATAGTTTATTTTACACAGTCAGCCGGACCGGTTAACACCCCGGTCCTGCACAGAAGCCGTATAGCAGAACAAACAGAGATTAAGGGGCCGGCCATACTGGAGGATGTAGACTCCACTACGGTTATGGGCCCCAAAGATTCAGCCAGGGTAGGAAAAGCCGGGGATCTGCTTATAAAGGTGGGTGCATCATGAAGAGAAAAAACGCCCAAAGCAAGCCTGATAAGATAACCGTGGAGGTTATATGCAACCGCCTGAAGGCTATTGCCGAGCTGATGGGAGAAATTTTGGTAAAAAGCTCTTTTTCGGCAAATATCAAGGAAAGAAGGGACTGCTCAACCGCTATCTTTGACGGAAAAGGAAGGCTGGTTGCCCAGGCAGAGCATATACCGCTGCACCTGGGCTCCATGATGGGGATAGTTGCAGAGGCCGTCAAAAGGTTTTCTCCCCATATACATAAAGGGGATACCTTCATTTCCAATGACCCCTATTCAGGGGGAACACATCTGCCGGATGTGACCATAATCACTCCATATTTTAAAAACGGCAGTCTCCTGAATTTTGTGGCCAATATTGCCCACCATTCGGATATAGGGGGAGCCCAGGCAGGGGGTATCTCTGGAGACGCCCGCACAATTTATGAAGAAGGCCTGAGGATCCCTGTGGTTAAGCTTGTAAAGGAAGGTGAAGTGGATACAGGGCTTATGGACTTAATTGTCACCAATTGCCGGATGCCCGAAGAAAGGAAAACAGACTTAAAGGCTCAGATAGCCACCAATGATATGGGCATACGCCATCTGGACCAGGTTTACGAAAAATACGGTGTAACTTCGGTAAGGACTTCCACAGAAGAGATGCTCTCCTATACCCAGAGGAGACTGCAGAAGAAGATATCCCAGATCCCTGAAGGCACTTACTGCTTCCAGGACAAGCTGGATGATGACGGGATAACCGATAAGCCCATACCCATAAAGGTATGCATAAAGGCGGCCGGCAATAGCCTGGAATTTGACTTTACCGGCACCGGGCCCCAGAGCAAGGGAGCCTTAAATGTGGTTCGCTCCGCACTGCTGGCCACCATCTTCTATGCGGTTAAGGCTTTCATTGATCCGGACCTTCCCGCCAATGCCGGAATGGAGAGGGCAATCAGCATAAAGGCACCTGAAAAAAGCATCCTAAACCCCCAGCCGCCTGCCGCTGTTGGCGCCAGGACAGATACCTGCCAGAGGATAGCGGGAACCATCATAGGAGCTTTTAATCAGGCCATCCCCCAGAAAGCAGTAGCCGGCTCCAATGATGCCAGCACAGCTGTGGTTTTTTCCAGGGACAATGAATTTGTGTACGTGGAAGCGGTAGGGGGTGGCGCCGGAGCAAGCAGCATCGCCGACGGCATGGATGGGGTCCAGGTACATATCACCAATACCTCCAACCTGCCCATCGAGGTTCTGGAAAATGAATTCCCCCTGCAGATAAACAGGTATCAGTTCATACCCGATTCTGGAGGCAGGGGCAAATACAGGGGCGGCCTGGGGCTGGTCAGGGAAATAGAGGTATTGGGTGAGGGCATATTATTTTCATCCCATGCAGACAGGCATAAGCTGCCTCCCTGGGGCTGGAACGGAGGCAAAAACGGAAAGCCGGGAAACTTCAGGCTCAACTGCAAAAAATCACTGCCTTCCAAAAACTCAGGCATACCCCTGAAAAAAAATGACCGGATTGAGATAAGCACCCCCGGGGGCGGGGGCTTCGGGGATCCGGCGCAGAGGCCCCGGGAACATAAGCAAAAGGACAGGCTTGAAGGAAAATTGAGATGGTAGGACAAATGCTACCTTATTTTAAAGCCTGTTAATCTGCTCCTGGCTGCAAAAAAGCTATTTACCTGTGCTTTATACCTGCTGTTTGCTGATAATGGCTATAAAAGTCTCAAAACTTAAACCAAGGGCAGCTTCTGACGGTTTATCGCTGCATCACGAAGGAAGACTGACCTTAAAAAAAGCAATAGAGATAGCTTACTACCACATAAGAAGAAATGAGGCAGCCCGGCTTTCCTGCCGGAAGAAAAAGATGAAATTGCTGCAAAAAGCTGGGTAAGGGGCAAGCTTACCATAAAAAATTTGCTTTACTGCATCCGCTCCTAAGGGGAGTGGAAGTTTTGCATGCAAAAAATT
>JBNJCW010000053.1:0-13094 GCA_051744345.1 Actinomycetota bacterium | reverse complement strand
CTTTACCATAATTTGATATGGAGAAGCTACAGCCAATCATATAATTATTGGCACTGTTCCCAATTTTATTAATTTCATTTTTATTGCTCCCTTTTTATTCAGACAACTTAATAATTATCAAAGGTAAATTTTGTTCATATAAATAGTTATTGTTTATAGAAATTATATTAACGGATACCAATATATATTATAATATAAACGAGACTATAAAATGTCTGAAATTACTCTTAAAAGATGGTAAAATAAAGTTAAAATATATAGAAATAACCGATTATTATTATTGTTAAATAAAACAAAAAAGTGTTTAGGGAAAATAGAGGTAGCAATTTCAACTGATGGAGATTTTGTATCCCGTCATTTCGGCAGATGTTCTGAATTTACATTACTGAATATTAAGAATGGTAAAGTTATTAAAGTAGAGGTTATTAAAAATCCAGTGCATCATCTAGGATTTTGGCCTCAATTTTTTAAGAAAAAAGGTGTTAGCTGTATTATTGACAGCGGGATGGGTACGCGTGCCCAGGAACTCTTGAATGGTGCAAAAATAAACCCAGTCCTGGGTATTGAAGGAAAAGTACAGGATGCAATAGATAATTTGCTTGCAGGTATACTTTGAGGTGGGGAAAGTATTTGTTCGACTGGTGCAGACAAGGGTTACAGTATAGATAAAAGTGTATATGATTATGAATAAGAAAGGAGACTAATATGCCAAGAGGAGATGGAACAGGTCCAGCAGGTAAGGGCCCCGGTACTGGAAGAGGCGCCGGAGACGGAAGAGGACAAGGTCCTGGTACCGGTACTGGAAAAGGTCAGGGAAAAGGCGGCAAGAAAAGTAATACAAAAAATTAACACTATTTTTTTGTATGCTTATTTTAAGCCACCCAGGGAATACCTATTACAAAACTGAAGTATGAGACGCTAAGCCTGGAAAAAATAGAGGCATTAAATTTAAAAGATGTTAAAAACATGGACCAGGAAACTGCTGCAGAGAAATGGTAATATCAAGTCTATTTTTCAAAGAATCGTTAAACATGCGAGGTATAAACTGGTAAAATCAGCAATTATTCTGTAAAAAGCTTAGTTCAGGTATAAAAATAATCTTATCTGAGCTTGCAATTCTGGTTCTAACTTTGTCTACAGTCTCCAGCCAGTCTGAACAATAATCCAAATTTACCAGCAAATTAAAAGGTATATTAAGTAAATTCTATTATTTACCTCTTGATTCTAGGTTCGAAAGGGGTGCCAGCTTATTCTATTATTTTCTTAAAATCTTCCAATTCTATCAATATACAGTTCCAATTTTCTAAGTCCAGGTGCGAATTCCGGCTTATCCGGACAGTAGTTCCGGCAACATCCGGACACCCTGCGGATGTTAAATATTCTACAGCAGTAGACTCCTCATTTCAATAAATTTATATAATATCATCTTTTAAATCCTCAGCCATTACCTGCCTCATAGACCTCTTGGAATCAAGGGCAAGGATATATGCATTGTGAATTATCTTGTCCATTATGGCATCAGTAATGGTGGGATCTGCAAAGAGCTCATACCATTTGCAATGATCAACCTGGGCAGACAGAATAGTTGAAGCCCGGTTGTACCTTGATTCGGCAATCTCTAGAATATCTCTGCTCTTAATTACTTATCTATTTTTTATCTTGGTAAATTTACCACGATGATAAAAAGCACCAGAAATATAAAGCTAAAGATAAAAGATACCGGCATCCAAAACGTGGTTCTAAGCTCATGTTTTACCAGACCGACGAGTGAAATAATTAAAAATAATAAAAAACTTCCCATTAAAAAAATAGATAGAAAGACTTTAAGATTAATTGCCAAAAAAAACAATGAGAACACAAATAGTGAAGGTTCGAATATCAATATAAATTTTGTAATAAGAGGAGTTTTTTCTTTAACCATCTTTTGCCTTTCTTATTTTATTTAAAAAATTAAAATGAAAGGGTGTTTATTATTCTATTCAGTTTCCTTCTCTTTGATTTCTTCTTCTTTTTCTTCCGGTACATCTGTTTCTTCTTCTTTCTGAAGTGCAGCTTTAACCTGGGTAATAATCATATCTTCCTCGGATGGTTCAGCTTTTGCCTTTTCCGGTACAAATCCAGTGATAGTAAACTCAATTTTTGCTACATTAAGGCCCAGTTTCTCGGTCAGGAAGTCATTGGTGACATCCCTTAACATTTCTGTCATCTGGCTTAAGTCCTGTCCTTCGACTACTTTTGCGTATATATCTGCAATTATCTTATTTTTTTTAGCTATGGTTTTTGATTTAACATCTTTGATCTCATCTAACTTAAGCAGCTCGCTGTTGATCTGTTTTGAAATGCTGTCTGTAGTTACTGTTGATCTTCCCATACTGCTGGAACTTATTATTGCTTTTCTTGGCCTTCTTCTGCGAAGTTCAAAAACAAGGAGAATGATTGATATTATAAGTATTCCTGCAAGTACTGCAGTAGCTATATAGGTGTTCATTTCAACTTCAGTGTCTAAGACAAGAGATGGTATCTCGGCCCAGGTAAACAAATCAGCATATAAGTTTACTATACCTACAACTGATATGGCTACTAAAAAAAGCAATAGTATTACCATTATTATTCTATTAAATATATTCATTTTGTGTCCTTTCCCTGATTATTTTATCCAGAGGCCCCTGATAACTTATTAAGCTTTTCACTAATATCGTCAAGTTCTTTCCTGGTGGGGATATTCATGTTTTTTAGTACTTTTTCTATCTTTTCTTCAATTTTTTCATCAGAAATATCCAGCCTTTGTTTTGTTCTCGTCTTCATATCGGCCATGACCTCATCGACTTTGGCCTTTACTCTTTCTTCTATCTCCTGTCTCTTTTCTTTAGCCTTTTTGTCAACCGGTTCACCACGCTTTGCCAGGTCATCTATGGTGGAATTTATTTTCTCCTGCATCTGCTTATTATATTCTTTTGACCTCTTAATTAGTTCTTTTCTAAACTCTTCTTCTTTTTCAATTGCTATTTCGCCCTTTTCCACCATTTTTTTTGTAAGATCCTCTGCTTTCTCATAGGTCAGCTCACCTGCGCCAAGAGATGCCAGGTATATTTTTCTTTTTTTATCCATTTTAGACCTCCACGGTTAAAATTTTTAAATAATCATTTATCTTCATAAATATATTATATATGGAATAATATTTTTTAATAGCTTTGAAGAATAAGCACCAAAATCATACAGTTGCTGCATAAAACCGGTAGCATTAGGAATGATAATCGAATATCTGGGAATTGGTATTATAATTGCTTAGAAGCTTATATGTGGATATTTTCCCTTAATCTAAAAGATATTAAGAAATCTTTTAAGTTAATTAATTTACCACTTAGGTCCACTTAATTAAACTAAAAATCATTTAAAAATATTTCGAATTTTTCTAATTCTTTCAAAATATAGTTCGACTTTGTGCTGCCCAGGGCACCAATATATTTTTTATAAATAAATATTTATTGATCTATTTGCCCATCAGGCAGCGGGCTTTCTATGCCATTTGCCAAAATTTTTAGGGTTAGGCAAAAATTTCGCTCTCTTTTTTTTAAATCTCTTAGATATTTTTACCAGGCACCTGCAGACATGAAGCTCTTTGCTTTCTTATTTTAAGGGTACACTTCGATGTCTTTAATCTGTTTAATATTTAAACTGCCTGAAAATTCTTTTACTTGATGGTTTCAAGCTTTTAATTAGCAGGCTAAAAAAAGGAAATATTTATAATATTTTCCAGATACATTAGATATTGCCCCGGTAATTTTATGTATTTTACAAATTTAAACTAAATACAGCCAATGCTTTTACAGTCCGCTACTTTTGATTTCAATTTTTAAAACCTAAACTGTGCTTTGTCATTTTATACGGGCCCCATATGCAAATTATTATTATAGCAACTAATAATTGCAGGCCCGTAAGATATAGTAAAGCCCTATCAGGTGAAGGCAAAAGAGTAATTGGAAAAATATTGAAGGCGGTATTATGCATTGCATGGAATAATAATACAATTAGTATGCTCCGTCCTGTATTATTGTATAACCAGGTATAGATCACTGTAACTCCCAGGGTGCTTAATAGGAAAATATAAAAAGGTACCTTACTCTGCATGGTTCCCTGTATAAAAAATAATGGAAGGTGCCAGATTGCCCATATAATGCCCAGCATCAAACTTGATAAAAGGGCGTTCCATTTTCTCTGCATCAAGTCAAGCGCATATCCCCTCCACCCGAATTCTTCTTGAATTGCTCCAAGTGCGAAAAATGAAACAAAAAAAAGGGGAATAATTAACCATGGCTCAAGGAGCAATGTAAACTCAGGCAAACCGGCCTTTCCTTCAAAAGAAATGTATATAAGCAGTGATAGCCCTGTTAAAACCGGCATTAACAGAAGAGTTGGTACCAACCATATTTTTTTAAAGCCGATTGAAACAGACCTTTTTAAAAGATCGGCTGCTCCCTTCTTGCCATATTTTATGTAAGTTAACAGGAATGCTGCCACCAATGGCCCAAATGCACCAATTCCGGTCAGCAAAGTATAAGAGAATGGTAACTGAAAGAGACTCTTGGAAGCCAGGACACCCGGCAACCAAATGATCCAGGAGAAACCAAAAGCAATCAAAATGTATTTCCAGGGAAAGTACTTATGCCATCTTTTATTATCCATGATACCTATTTTTCTAACTTATTTATTATATCCAATAACTAACCGGATTTTGCCAGGCTTTTTAACTTTTTTTAATTATTCAGGCCTGGTGCCTTATTAAAGTATCCAGATGGTTTTTCTAATATTAAATAATGCAGTGTATAAATTGATTGTCTGAAATCTTGAATCTGCCCTCCAAGCATTTAAGTTCCTCAAATTCAACTGCCAGCAACTTGGTGGCATTAATTGTTTGTCCCAATTCTTTTAAAATACAGTGCGATTCTGTGGTGGTAAAAGGCCATCCGTTTTAGATTATTTGCCCTGCTTTTCATATTGCCGGTCTACCAGGTCTTTAAGCGTATAGGACTGGAGTACCTCCAGGCATTTTACACTTACCTCCTCCCAGGCTTCCCTGCTAACACAGTCTTCATACCGGGGGCATATACCAGGATTATTGACACATTCAACCAGGTTGACTGGCCCTTCTACGGCAATAATTATATCGCTAAGCTTTATGTCTTCAGGCTGTTTGGCTAAAAGGTAGCCGCCATGTGCTCCCCTGGTGCTTAAAACCAGGCCAGCCACCTTCAGGGGCATTATAAGCTGGTTAAGGTATTTCTGGGATATATCCTGGGCTTTGCTTATCTCTTTTAAAAGGGTTGGGCCTTTACCGTAATTTAAGGCCAGCTCTAAAAGGAGCCTTGTGCTGTATCTTCCCCTCGTAGAAATCTTCATATTTTTTAACCACCATTTCTATTATTTAAATTATAATATTAATAGAATATGTAGTTTATAGTATATATCCCTTATTTTATTATGCAAATTTTATGCCAAAGATATGCCCAGTTGCGGCTGGCGCAAATTTATACATCTTCAAGAAGCCTGGTATCTGTTTTGGCTTCCTGGAAGGCTGGGCTGTAAATAACTGAATGTCTTGTATAAAAAGAAAAATTTCTGATTGAAACCCGCTTATTTTTATAGTAATATACTACTAATTAAATAAATAATATAAAATAAGTATCATTAATATTGTATAGGGGGTAGAAATAATGAAAGTGGTAAGGACATTATTAAGGTGGGCACTGGGGCTGTCATACCTGTGGCCTTTTTTAGACAAGCTGTTTGGGCTGGGTTATACCACAGAACCGGAAAATGCATGGATAGCAGGAGGCTCACCTACAGCAGGTTTTCTTAAATTCGGTTCTACCGGGCCTTTTGCTCCCATATACCAAAAGATTGGCGGGTTGGGGATAATCGACTGGCTGTTTATGATGTGCCTGCTTTTTCTGGGTCTGGCTTTAATACTGGGGGTACTGTTAAAGATAGCGGCAATTAGCGGAAGCCTGCTCATGTTCTTAATGTGGACGGCTGTTCTGCCCAAAGAGCATAATTTTTTCCTGATAGATGAGCATATTATATACCTGCTTGTCCTTATCTTAATAGGTTTTTCTTTTACCAGGCAGGAGCAGTGGGCAAGCCTGGGAAACTGGTGGAGCAATACAAAACTGGTTAAAAAGGTGCCTTTCCTTGCCTAGTTATTTAGCAAAGCAGTTAGGTAAGCAGTAAAATATAGACAGGCTGTTTGGTTTTTAAAAATTATTTGCTGCCTTTTCTTAAGAGAAGATGGATAATATTAAAAATGACATCACCGAACTTATTGGCAATACGCCCCTGGTCAGGCTAAACCAGATATCCCGGGGCCTGGAAACCAGGATTGTAGCCAAACTGGAATCCTTTAACCCCCTGTCAAGCGTAAAGGACAGGATAGGAATCTCCATGATAGAGGATGCTGAAAAGAGGGGGTTATTAAAAAAAGGGAGCACGGTTATCGAGCCTACCAGCGGCAATACCGGTATTGCCCTGGCCTTTATATGTGCTGTAAAGGGATACAGGCTGATACTAACCATGCCCCAGACAATGTCTGTAGAAAGAAGGAAGCTCTTATCTGCTTTTGGTGCAGAGCTGGTATTAACCCCCGGTGCAGAAGGAATGAAGGGAGCAATAAAAAAGGCGCAGGAAATTTATGAAGACTTGGAGGATGCATTCATGCCCCAGCAGTTTAACAATCCGGCCAATCCCAGGGTTCACCGCAAAACTACAGCTGAAGAAATCTGGAGGGATACCGCCGGCAGTATAGATATTCTGGTTGCCGGTGTGGGCACCGGAGGGACCATTACCGGAGTGGCAGAAGTAATTAAAAAGAGGAAAAAGGATTTTACAGCTATTGCCGTTGAGCCATACAATTCCCCTGTCCTTTCCGGGGGAGATCCGGGTCCGCATAAGATACAGGGAATTGGGGCCGGGTTTATTCCGCAGGTAATGGATGTGGGCCTGGTGGATGAGATTATAAAGGTGGGGGATGAGGATGCCGTACAATGTGGTAAAAGGCTGGCCAGGGAAGAGGGCATACCGGCAGGAATATCTTCAGGAGCAGCCCTGTGGGCTGCTATACAGGTGGCCGGAAGGAAAGAAAACAGGAAAAAACTGCTGGTTGTCATCCTGCCGGATACCATGGAGAGGTATCTTTCCACAGACCTATTTTAATCTAAAAAAAATACCTTCCGGCAAAGAAATATCATTTTTAAATTGCTATGATTTTTTTCAATTATATATACCAAATTGGTTTAGAGTAAAACAAGGATCAATTAGTACAGAACAATTGAATTGAGCAGGTAGGAAAAGAGCAGGAATGCATAAACCAAGGCTAGAGGATGGCCCATTATTTATGAATATAGCTTAAGAGGGTTTATCTTCCTTCTTGCTTACCAGGACGGTCAGGATTTTTTTTGCTGCCTGAAGGTCTTCTATGAATTTGTCTTTTTGCGAGGGATCATAAAGGTTCTTGCCCCGGTGGTATTTGGTGTCTTCGAAGGTAAGTTTTTTAAAGTCTTTTACTGTATGGTTAAATTCAGGTGGAAGGTTTTTTAATATGCTCATGGTGGACACCTGCCAGGTTTTAAACCTGGGATGCCTGCTGTCCAGTTCCATCAGCTTATCTATATCCTTTATTTTGCTTTTAATGGCTTTTGATATCTTTGTATCCATAGACTAATAATAGCTTCAAACTTAAAAAAGAACAAATAAAAATGAGCGGTTTTTTGCAAAACCGCTCGAAGGGGAAATGAATTGATGTTATTGTACAATAAAACAAATAAAATTCAAGGGATTATTCTCTATTTTTTTTATTTAATTATTAAAAGTAAAATCTTCTTTCGGGCGCTTAACTAAAACCATGTAAACTCTATTATTATCAAGTGTTTCCTTTTTGGCAATTGAAGGTTAGTATAATAAATGGAGCCATTGAGTGGAGGTAAGTTGTGAGAAAATACAGCATTACAGAGCACCCCTCAGATATCGGTATTAAGGCCTGGGCAAGTGGGCCCCATAATCTCTTTTCCCATACCGCTGAGGGCATGTTTGAGATTATGGCTGACTTTAAAAAGATAAGGCCTGAAAAAAAAATTGATATATCAATCAGGGAGGATTGCCCCTGCGGTTATGAAGAAGCGCTGGTGGCATGGCTGGAGGAGCTGATTTTTCGCTTTGAAACCGAGAAGATGCTCTTCTGCAGATTTGAGGTAAAGGAACTTGTGGTTGGAAAAAAGCTTGCAATAGATGCTTCAGCCTGGGGGGAGCGTATTAAGGCCAGGCATAATATAAGGGTGGCTATAAAGGCGGTCACCTACCATGGCCTCAAGGTTGAAAGAAATAAGGATTGGAAAGCTCATGTAATATTTGATGTATGAGGTGATTAAAATGGCTGGATACAATATCAGGAAAATAAATGACTATAAATGGGAGATACCCAGGGATGAAAGCCTGGGGATGAGGGTGCCCGCTATTGTTTTTGCAGATTCCCAGATACTGGATCATGCAAAGGGGGAGAAAACCCTGGATCAGGTAATAAATGTGGCTACCCTTCCGGGGATAGTGGGAGCATCCTTGGCCATGCCCGATATACATTACGGTTACGGCTTTCCCATTGGGGGAGTGGCTGCCATGGATGCATCCGAAGGGGTGATCTCTCCCGGCGGGGTGGGCTTTGATATATCCTGCGGGGTAAGGATACTAAAGACCGGCCTTTTCTATGAGGATATAAAGGATAGCATTAAAGATATTATGGGCCAGCTTTTCTTCTCCATACCCAAAGGGGTAGGCAGCACCGGCAAAATAAAGCTTTCCAAGGATAAGATGAAAAAACTGCTGAAAAAAGGAGTGGCCTGGGCGGTGGAGAACGGTTATGGCTGGGAGCAGGATATAGATTCTGTAGAGGATAAGGGATGTATGCAGGCCGCAGAACCAGGGCATGTTTCAGAAAGAGCTTACCAGAGGGGATACGACCAGCTGGGAACCCTTGGCTCAGGGAATCACTTCCTGGAGCTGCAGAGGGTAGAGGATATTTATGACAGCAGTGCTGCGGCCAGGTTCGGCCTGGAAGAAGGGCAGGTAACCGTTATGATACATTCCGGCTCAAGGGGGTTTGGCCATCAGGTTTGCAGTGATTACATAAAGGTAATGAGCGGCGCTTCAGCAAAATACAATATAAAGCTTGCTGACCGCCAGCTCGCATGTGCCCCATTAAACTCTGACGAAGGCCAGCGGTACTATGCTGCCATGGCCTGTGCGGTAAATTATGCCCTTGCAAACAGGCATTGCCTGGCACACTGGGTAAGGCAGGCAATGGAAAGGTATTTTAAGCAGTCCGCTGAAAAGCTGGGCATGGAGCTGTTATACGATGTTTCCCATAACATAGCCAAAGTAGAGGAGCACACCTTCGGCGGCAGGAAACTAAAACTCTGTGTTCACCGCAAGGGCGCCACCAGGGCTTTTGGCCCGGGCAGCATATACATTCCCCAGAAATACAGGGATATCGGCCAGCCGGTTATAATACCCGGAGATATGGGTCGCTACTCCTATATACTGCTGGGCACAGAAAAAGCGATGTCAGAAAGTTTCGGATCGACCTGTCATGGTGCAGGGAGGATGCTTTCCAGGACCAAAGCAAAAAAGACAATGAGGGGCCAGTCCATAAAGGATCAGCTTTTCAAGCAGCAGGGTATAGTGGTTATGGCGGAAAGCATGTCCGGGCTGGCCGAGGAAGCGCCTGCAGCCTACAAGGATGTAAAGGATGTTGTAAATGTGGCCCATAATGCAGGTTTATCAACCAGGGTGCTCAGACTGAGGCCTCTGGGAGTGCTGAAGGGCTAGAAGAGTTTTAAAAAGATTAAAAATTCCCCTTGTATCTGAAAATATATCCAAAAGAATAGAATTTTTTAAAATTAGTGCTATAATTAACTAGATTTGGTAAAATTATTAAATAATAGGCTAAAATTTTAATATTTTGCTAAATTTGATGGAAATATAATATTTTTTTTAAGAGAGGTGATAAAAATGAGGGGAATTGACCTTTTAACTGAATTTTCTCAGAAGGCCGGGTACAAGATTGATCCCACCAAGATAAAGATTGATGATACCACCTTAAGGGACGGGGAGCAGACCGCAGGGGTGGTGTTTGCCAATGAAGAAAAAATCCATATAGCTAAAATGCTGGATAAGGTGGGAGTGCACCAGATAGAGTCGGGGATACCGGCTATGGGCGGCGATGAAAAGGAAGCAATAAAAAAGATAGCATCGCTTGACCTAAACTGCAGCGTGCTGGGCTGGAACAGGGCGGTCAGATCCGATATCGATGCATCACTTGAATGCGGGGTGGATGCAGTGGCCATCTCCATTTCATCATCTGACATACATATAGAGCATAAGCTAAAAAAAAGCAGGGAATGGGTGCTGGAAAGTGTTAAAAAAAGCGTTGATTATGCAAAAAGCCGCAATCTTTATGTGTCTGTCAATGCCGAGGATGCCTCAAGGTCTGACATGGAGTTTTTGCTTCAGTTTGCAAGGACTGCCCGGGATGCAGGGGCTGACCGGCTGAGGTACTGCGATACGCTGGGCATACTGGACCCGTTTGATACTTTTATGAGGGTTAAGAACATAATGGATATAATTGGCATCGATATCGAGATGCATACCCATAATGATTTCGGAATGGCCATTGCCAATGCTATTGCGGGCATTAAGGCGGGAGCAACCTATGTCAATACCACCATAAACGGTTTGGGGGAAAGGGCGGGCAATGCAGCCTTTGAAGAACTGATAATGGCACTAAAATATATAGAAGGGGTGGACATGGGGTTCAATACAACCCTGCTGAGGTCCCTTTCAGAGTATGTAGCCCATGCCTCCAACCGGGTACTTCCTACCTGGAAACCAATTGTGGGCGGCAACCTTTTTGTCTATGAGGGCGAAAACAAGGCAGCTGCTGTTCTTGAAGACCCCTTGACTTTTGAGCTTTTCAATGCAGATGATGTAGGCCTTGAAAGGAAGATAATAATAGGAAAATATTCAGGGCCTGTTTCCCTTATGGCCAAGCTTAAAGCCCTGGGATACGGTATTGATTACGCAAAGGCCCAGGAGCTGGTTGGCATTATAAGGGATAAGTCAGTTGCCCTGAAAAGGTCTCTTTTTGACAGCGAAATAATAGATACTTATAAATCTTTTACCGGTAAGGAAGAAAGTAAATCCCAGAAGAAGGGAGGGAAATAGGAAATGGTAGTGACTAAGGACAAAAGACATATTAATATCATAGATACAACCTTGCGTAATGGGGAGCAGACTGCAGGGGTTGTTTTTTCCAAACATGAAAAACTGAGGATAGCCAAACTGCTGGATGAAATCGGCGTTCCCGAGATAGAAGTAGGCACCCCTGCCCTGGGGGAGGTTGAAAGGGACATAATAGGCGCCATAGCAGGTTCAGGGCTAAAAAGCAGGGTGTTTGCCTATTGCGACGCAGACCCCCAGCATGTGGAGTATGCTGTACAGACCGGGGTTAAGAATGTGATACTCAATATCTCTACATCAGACATCCATATAAAAAAGAAATACAAGAAAAATAAAACCTGGGTAGTTAACAGGCTAAAGGAAATTATCAGGGTGGCCAAGAAAAATGACCTGAACTTTATTGTAAGCGCAGAGGATGCCAGCAGGACAGACCTTGAGTTTTTGCTTAAGATACTCCATATCGCCAAAAAGAGAGGCGCATACCGGTTCAGGATATGCGACACGGTAAGCAGGTTTGACCCGTTTAGGACATTCCTTAATATAAACAGCATCGCCAACTCGGTGGATTTTCCCCTGGAAGTATACAACCACAATGATTTTGGCATGGCCACAGCCAACGGCATGGCTGCCATAAGGGCAGGAGCAACCAGTATTGTAGTGTCCGTGGGCGGGCTTGGCGAAGGAACCGGCAATGCGGCTTTTGAAGAAATCGTTATGGCTTTAAAATACCTTGAAAATGTAGAGCTGGGAATAACCACCACCAGGTTCAGGGAAATTGCTGAATATGTAGCCAAGGCGTCAGCAAGGGCTATACCGGTATGGAAGGCTATTGTGGGAACAAATGTATTTGCCCATGAATCGGGAATACATGCTGACGGAGTTATCAAAAACCCCAAAAACTATGAGGTCTTCAAACCCAGCGAGGTAGGGCTTACCCGGCAGCTGGTGGTAGGTAAACACTCCGGATCCCATACCATACTGCATAAGTTCAAGGAATTCGGAATAGACCTAACAGATAAACAGGCCAATGAGATACTGGCCATGGCCCGGACAATGGCTGTAGACTTAAAGCGGACTCTATTTGAAAAGGAACTGATGTATATATATAAGGAATACAAACAGAGGAAAAACAAGGAAGAATTTGAGCCGCTGGCCAGTGAATAGAAAGGACTAATATGGGAAAAACAATTGCGGAGAAGATAATATCCCGGCACTCAGGCAAGGAGGCCAGTGCCGGGGATATAGTGGTAGTGGATGTAGATGTGGTTATGGCACAGGATGGAACAGGCCCCCTGGCTGTAAGCCAGGTGGAGAAGATGGGCTTTAGCCAGGTAAAAAAGCCTTCATCATCCATACTGTTTGTAGACCATGCAGCTCCCAGCCCCAGAAAGGAGCTTTCAAACTCCCATATGGTACTGAGGGAATTTGCCAGAAAAACAGGAGCAAAGTTAAGCGATGTAGGAGAGGGGGTATGCCATCAGATACTGGTGGAAGAGTATGTATGTCCCACGGATATTGTGATAGGCGCTGATTCCCATACCTGCACCTCCGGAGCCCTGGGTGCTTTTGCTACCGGGATGGGTTCCACTGATATAGCGGTTGGCTTTGCGCTGGCACAGACCTGGCTTATGGTCCCCCGGACAATAAAAATTAATTTAGAAGGAAAACTTCCCAGGGGGGTTTATGCCAAAGACATAATAATCTACCTTATAGGTAAAATCACCTCTGATGGCGCAACCTACAAGGCTCTGGAATTTTCGGGCAGCTTGCTTGGCCGTATGAGTATGGATGACCGTTTTACCATAGCCAATATG
>JBNJCW010000052.1:0-13109 GCA_051744345.1 Actinomycetota bacterium | reverse complement strand
ATTACCAGGCTGATAAGCAGGTCAGGCTTTTTTAATTTAAAAATTTACTGAAATTCTAAGTTTAAAATACTCAGGCAGGATATAATAATAATTTTTATTCAGCAAGGCATTTGGATAGGATAAACGTTGAAAAGCTGATGAACTGTTACAAAATATATGAAAATTGAAATATTTATATAGAATGATATAATATAATTGTTTATTTTATAAATAATATTATTATAAATATATTTTTGAATGTAAATAAATATTTTTTAAATAATTAAACAAGTATCTATTACTACATTGTAAGTGGAATGGAAAAAAACAATAGCATAGATGAATATAAAAAATCTCAGAGAACCCGTTCTGCAAAAGTTCTAAGTGGTAAGGGAGTAAAAAATGGCAGAAAGGATAGTTCACCCAGGACTCTGCCATTGAAACTCAAGACACTTTCTGGATTGCAAAAAGCTGTTGCAGAACTTTTTAAAAAAAGCGAGATTCACTACAAGTTATTTTTTGACAACGCCCTTGACGGTATGTATAAAAGCACTCTGGACGGAAAGTATGTTGACGTGAACCAGGCACTGGTAAGGATGCTGGACTACGATAGCAAGAAAGAACTGCTCTCCGTAGATATTCCGGGCCAAGTATATGTTTCTAAGAGATACAAGCCTTCTCCAAAGGAAAGAAATAAAATATTTGAAACACAATTTAAGAAAAAAGATGGAACAATGATATGGGTAGAGGTTAGTTCCAGAGTAATTTATGATAAAGGAAAACCTGCCTATTATGAAGGAATAGTAAGAAATGTAACCGAGCGCAAAAAGGCAGAAGAGAAAATTGTATACCTGTCTTTTCATGACATGCTTACCGGATTATACAACAGGGCTTATTTTGAAGAAGAGATTAAAAGGCTGGACACGCAAAGGCAGCTTCCATTAAGTTTTATTATTGCCGACGTAAACAACCTGAAAATTGCTAACGATGCTTTCGGCCATCTGGAAGGTGACAGGCTGATTGCAAAAACTGCAGAGATATTAAAAGCATTCTGCAGAAAGGAAGATGTTATTGCAAGATGGGGCGGGGATGAATTTACAATTCTGCTTCCCAAAACCAGTAGAGAGGATATAGAAGAAATTGCAAATAGGATTAAAAACGTAACAGTTGCTACCAGTAAGCAGAGAATACCTTTAAGCCTATCCTTGGGATGTGAAACAAAAGAAAAAATAGACCAGGATTTTCAAGATGTTATAAAAGAAGCAGAAAATAACATGTACAGACATAAGCTAATTGAAAGAAAAAGCATTTACAGCTCCATAACATCGTCTCTGGAAAGAACGCTGTATGAAAAAAGCCTGGAAACACGGATTCATGCAGAACGCCTAAAAAAGCTCTCGCAGGAAATAGGGAAAGCTATAAACCTTCCTGCCAACAAAATAGACGAACTTTCACTGCTTTCTACTCTTCATGATATTGGTAAAATTGCAATATCTGAGGAAATACTTACTAATGGAAGAAAACTAACAGAAAAAGAATGGGCTGAAATAAAAAAACATCCTGAGATTGGTTATAATATTTGCGCATCAAACCCCCAGCTTGTGCATATAGCTGAAGGCGTTTTGAGCCATCATGAATGGTGGAACGCAAATGGATATCCGCATGGCTTAGCAGGCTATGATATTCCAATTACATCCCGAATCATGTCAATAGTCGATGCCTATGATGTTATGATAAGCGGCAGAACTTATAAAAAGGCAGTTACCAAAAGGGAAGCTATAGAGGAATTAAAAAGATGTTCAGGCACACAATTTGACCCTAAGCTGGTTGATATCTTTGTTAATACCGTTCTAAAGAAAAAACAAATCTGAGAGATTATTCCAATATACTGCTATAGAGGATGTATTTACAGACCCATTCCGGCATTTATAAGATAGAGAGGATAGACAGGCTATAAAACAGCAAGAAGCCGTTACATATGCATACGGTAATTCTTGGTGCCAGCCTACAGTTTCAGAAAACAATGCTTACATGCATCCTGGGGCAAGCCCCTTCGTTATGCCTTTTCTACTGCCTAAGAAAAAGTAACCTGCGCTATTTGGGTTACTATCCCAAAAGTCCCCGAGGGGGTATATGCGAATCAGGCCTTATCATGGAAGAATACAATAATAAAGGCTATTATAAAAGATGGGCAACCTTATTTTAAAA
Organism: Actinomycetota bacterium; assembly: GCA_051744345.1. Classification (GTDB taxonomy): domain Bacteria; phylum Actinomycetota; class Humimicrobiia; order Humimicrobiales; family Humimicrobiaceae; genus Halolacustris. Next base: position 10,922 of record JBNJCW010000052.1, on the reverse strand, counting down.
ACAGCTCTGGAGCATATTTATTTTCCTGGATTTATTATTATATATTGAGGACTGTGGCCGAAAAAGCCTGCTGATAATCCCTATTCGGAGTGGTTCACCAGCTTAAGTTCTTCCTCTTCGCTAACATCATAAGTCCTCTCCTTCCAGTATATGCCTGAACCAAACCTGCATTTATGGAAGGAATTGATGGCAATCAGCAGCAAGTAGAACACGGAAACCGGGTGCAGCAGTATATCTATGCTTCTGGTTTTAAACCTTACCGCATAGATGATTCTTATTAAAAAAATAACCAGGGTCTGCAGGATTATGATATTCAAAAGAACCGGAGGCCAGCCGAATATTACAGCCATTGGCAAGAACATGAAAGGCAGTAGAAAAATGACAGTAACCATTATGAAAGCTATTAAAAAGTTTAAGAAATGGTAGTCAAAAGCAGCAAAAAGCACCTTTGAATACCCCCCTATAACCTCCTTTAGGCTTTTATACATTCTGCAGTACAGTCTTTTGCTCCCGTCAAAAATCATGAACCGTGATCCTGCCTTCTTCACCCTTTTTGATATATGTATATCCTCAAGTATTTCCTTTTTAACTGAGCTGTGGCCGCCTATCTTCCTGTAAACACTTTTCCTAAACATCATAAACTGGCCTATGGCCGTACAGAACAAAGGGTTTTTGGAGCCGGACACCAGGCCCAGGGGTAAAAAACAGAGTATCATTAAATTTCCGAAGGGCACCATCATCCTTTCATGGAAAGTAACCATAATCTGATGGGAAAAAACTGAAATTCCCCCGTATCCCCCAGAAAGCATAGCCGCCAGGGCACAGGATACAGAATCCCTGAAATGAAGGGTATCGGCATCAGTAAAAAGCAGTATTGAGCCCCTTGCCTTCCGGGCCAGCTGGTGGCAGGCATAGCTTTTGCCCAGCCACCCGGGTTTTAGTTTCTTACCCTTTATTATCTTAAGCCTTTTGTCTTTTTCAGACAGCTTGCTTACTATATCGTAGGTACTGTCTACCGAGTTGTCATCCAGCACTATTATCTCAAATAATGGATAATCCTGCTTCAGCAAGGACTTCAAACACCTTTTTATATTGGCCTCTTCGTTTCTGGCGGGGATAAGGATTGAGACCAGGGGAGGTTTATCCTTTACATTATCTGAAAGAGTATATGAACTTATTTTTTTAAACAAGAGGTTATTTATAATAAAGTTTATCAATAGGATAAACAAAACCAGGAGTATAAAATATTGGTAATATAAGAATGGTTCCATTTTTAATTTATTTTAATTTGCCTTCTGCCCTGCTGTTTAAATCATCCAGTTTTATTACATAACGGTAATGCATCCCTTCTCCGATCTTTTCCTTACCGTCATATGCTTCCACCCTAAACTTCAGCCTGGGGCCATCGACCTCCAGCAGCTCTGCATCGGCCGTTATACTCATCCCTACCGGAGTAGGCGCAAAATGCTTAACATCAATCCTGGTACCCACAGAAACATATTCCCGGCCCAGCCTGCTGTCTACTGCTTCTATGGCTGCCTTCTCCATCAACCCCACCATAGCAGGAGTAGCAAATACCCCTACCCTGCCGCTGCCATAGGCTATAGCCGTATTATCGCTGGTCACCATAACCCGGGCAGTCCCGGACAAACCCTCTTTTAAATCAAACTGCACCATAAGGCTATTTTAATTCCTTTTAAATAGATAGTAAAATAAAATTATAAAAGCATTTTCGATATGGCGGCTGCATTGCGGAAGGCATGTCCCAGGGCATCATTGTTAAAATAAATATAGCAGTCCTTTCCTTTCACTTTGCACTCCAGGGCAATACCTGCATACTTTTTTAGCTCATCATCTGAATAGCTGGAGTGGTAGAGCTTTTCTTTTCCGTGAAGTCTTATATAACACAAGCTGCCGGTTATCTTCTCAGTATAAGGAAAATCGGGTCCGCTGGATACAACTATCCCACAACCGTAGTTGTCTAAAATTTCATAAATCTCCTCATCAAACCAGCTCCGGTCCCTGAATTCAAAAACGCTATTTAGTTTTTCACATGCTTTAAGGAAATTTCTAAGCTTTGCGGCATCTTTTTTCTGATTGGCGGGAAGCTGGAAAAGTACCGGACCCAGCTTGCCTCCCAGCCCAGAGGCGCGTTCCATTAATTTGCCCAGGGGCTCTTTGGGATCTTTTAATTTTTTCATATGGGTTATATATCTTGAAGCCTTTACTGAAAAGATAAAATCCCGGGGTGTCTGGCCAGCCCATTTCTGGAAAGTTTTTCTGGCGGGCAGGTGATAGAAACTGCTGTTTATTTCCACACTGTTAAACTTTTGGGCATAAAAGGAGAGCCACTCCCCTTTACTTAAATTATCAGGGTAAAAATCACCCTTCCAGTTGTTGTAGCTATAGCCTGATGTGCCTATATATATTTTTCCCTGGGCCATAAACCTGCCTTCTCCAAACTATACTAGCTAAAATTAAACAACAATAGGCGCGAATTTTCAAACTGTCTAATATGCATACAGTTTTCCGTAAGGCCGGTGTGAGAAGGGAATAAGCTTGGTAAAGCCTTTGGTGTCTATATGGCGGTTATATCCGAAATAGGTTGAATAGTTTTGTAAATATCTTTCTAAAAGCTTCTGGTCGCCAGCATCCATCGGCATTTTTTTTACCTCTTTTCCCAGCTTATACGAGGATACGGCTCCCCTTATGTATATGGTCCCGCCATGCATTCCTGTACCTATATAGTTTCCAGCCAGCTCTCCATTAAGCCCCAGTGGAAGCTCCAGATGTCTGGATTCTTTAAACAGCCCCAGCAATATGATTATGCCCCCGGCCATATATTCTCCCAGAAAATTTCCCGCTTGCCCTCCGATAACTATAACCGGCACCTTATCCTTAAAAGCCTTCATGTGGATCCCGCTGCGGTAACCGACACTCCCCTTTACATATATCTCTCCTCCCCGCATGGAATAGCCCAGTATGTCTCCTGCATCTCCGTGTATTATTATCCTGCCTGCATTCATGGTGTTGCCTGTACCATCCTGCACATTGCCGTACACTTCTATGCCTGGCCCATCCATAAAAGCACCCAGGTCATTGCCGGGCACCCCATGCACAAGGATGCTTGCATCCGCCTTTATTCCGTCCCCTATATACCTGTGTCCGCATACTTCTTTTATCTCAAGGCTAACAGGACTTTTGCTTCCTCCTATAATATCCTTTATCTTTTTATTTAATTCCCTGTAGCCCAAGCTTTTTGCGCTGATACTGTAACTCATACCTCTATCCCCTCTCCTACCACCAGGTGTTTTTTGTATTCGGAGGGAAGCTGTATAAGCCCGAAGTCCTCTTTTATTATATGCCCCTTTATATTGCCAATATCAATACTGTTTTTAATCAACCCAGCGTATATGCCTGCCCTTTCGATATTGCCCAGCATTATCAATCCCACTATGCGGTTATTGCTTATTACAACCTTTCGGTATGAATGGCTGGCTGGATCAACCTGGCTTAACACCTCAAACTCTCCCTCTCCCTCGGGCACCCCGGAAAGGCCCATGGAAATGGAAGGGATGCCCATCAGCTGGACAGAATTCATAAAGAACCCCCCACCGTATTCTTGTTTGCTTCCGGCCATATTGGCACCGGCAACCCTGCCCTGCACCACCGCAAGGGGCCATATGGCAATATTGGCATCCTTTTTACCCAGTATGTCCATAGTGCTTGCTGCATCCCCTGCAGCAAAGACATCTGCTGCAGTGGTTTCCATGCCCCTTCCTACCTTTATCCCCTTATCTGCAGCAATCTCGCTGCCGATAAAAGAGGTATTGGGCCTTACTCCTACCGCTACTATAAGCAGGCTGCAGTCAATTTCTGTTCCGTCAGCCAGAACCAGCTTTTTAACAGAGCCATCCTTTTTAAGGATTTTTTTGATGGTATTTGAAGTATATATGCGTCCAGCCTTTTCCCCAATCCTTGCCTCCATTATCTCGGAAGCCCTGCGGTCAAAAGTTGCGGGAAGTATCCGGTCAGAAAGCTCTATCATGTTTACCCTTAGCCCCAGCTCATAACATGCCTCGGCAGCTTTGAGCCCAATAAGGCCCCCGCCCAGAACGGTTACCTCTTCAATTCTGCTTTTGTTTATATAATCCCTTATACTGCAGGCATCCCCTATGGTGGTAAGGGTAAACACACCTCCAATGCTTCCCATTTGCCTGTCAAGCCTTCCGCCTCCGGAAACCTCAATGGGAGGAATGATTGGCTCGCCTCCGCTTGCTATTAGCAGTTTCCGGTACGAAAATATATTTCCGCGGGAACAGTATGCCTCTCTTTTTTTTGTATCTATCCCGGTTATTTTGGTGCCGGTAACCAGCTCTATGGCATTTTTTTCATAAAACTCAGCACTTCGGTAGTACACCCTTTCCAGGGGAATTTTACCTGCAAGATAATAGGTTATAAGGGGCTTTGAATAATTGGTAAATTCTTCCCATGTAATCATAACCACCGTTCCTGCCTTATCCACAGCCCGTATGGACTCAGCAGCGCCAATTCCAGCTGCCGAGTTTCCGATTATAAGGTAGTTAGCTGCCATCATTACCCCCTTGCTCCCTATCCATAAATACCAGGGCTTCATTTGGGCAGTTCTTAACACATACAGGCTCCAGTTCGTCCTCACAGAGGTCGCACTTGGACGCTATCTTCCTCTCCCCCAGCTTCCTTTTTATAACCCCGTAGGGGCATACCATTATGCAGCTCCAGCATCCCACGCATTTCTCATCATCACAGGTAACTACCCCGCTGCTTTCATTCCTGTCCATGGCTCCGGAGATGCAGGCACTTACGCAGGGAGCATCGGGACAGTGCCTGCACTGTATGGCAAAAGAGTTATGCCCGATCTCTTCCACCAGCACCATGGGCTGCATATCCAGCTCTGTTTTAAATGCCTTTATTATCTTTTTGCTTTTTGAGTGCTTTACCTGACAGTAAATTTCACACAAGCGGCAGCCGATGCAGTATTCTTCCCTTATGTATATCTTCTTCATCGCTACCATGCCTCCCCTGCATGTTTTATCCCCAGTACAGCCAGCTCCCGGTCACCGATGCCTATTCCCCTTAAATGCTCCCGGTTTCCCCGCAGGCTCTCTATGGCGTTAATGCCCGCACCTCCCAGCATCTCCTTTATCTCCAGGGACCATCCCCTCAAAAGGTTGACCAGCCTCCTGGTGCCTATCCCGGGATTGAGCCTCTTGGTAAGGTAGGGATCCTGGGTGGCAATGCCCCAGTTGCACTTTCCGGTATAGCATTTCTGGCAGAGGTGGCATCCCAGGGATATAAGGGCAGCCGTGCCTATGTATACCGCATCTGCCCCCAGGGCAACCGCCTTTATTATATCCGAACTGGACCTTATGCTCCCCGCTGCAATTATGGAAGCTTTATGCCTTATGCCTTCCTCCCTCAGACGCGTGTCCACCGAAGCCAGGGCCAGCTCAATGGGTATCCCTATATTATCCCTTATAGCCTGTGGCGCTGCCCCGGTTCCGCCCCTTAGCCCGTCAATGGTCACAAAATCTGCCCCTGCCCTCACTATGCCGCTGGCAATAGGGGCAACATTATGCACCGCAGACACCTTGACCCCCACCGGCTTCTGGTAGTCGGTGGCTTCCTTTAAGGCATATACAAGCTGTGAGAGGTCTTCTATTGAATATATATCATGATGCGGAGCCGGTGATATGGCATCGGTTCCCCTGGGTATCATCCTGGCATTGGAAACCTCTTCGGTTACCTTCTCTGCTGGAAGATGGCCCCCTATGCCCGGCTTGGCTCCCTGGCCTATCTTTATTTCTATGGCCGCAGCCTTTTTAAGATAATCTATATCCACCCCGAACCTGCCGGAAGCAACCTGGACAATGGTATTTGAGGCATACTGGCCCAGCTCCTTGTGCAGGCCCCCTTCACCTGTATTATAGTAAGTACCGAACTGCTGCGCAGCCCGGGCAAGGGAAGCACAGGCATTATAGCTGATTGAGCCGAAAGACATTGCCGAAAAAAGTATGGGGGTGGAGAGCTCAAGCTGTGGCGGAATCCTCTCTTTAAGCTTTACCCTGACTCCCCTATCTTTTCCTTCCTCAATCTTTAAGCGGGGCTTACCTGACTTACTTCCTATAAAAGTCTTTATCTCCATAGGCTCCCTCAAAGGGTCTATGGAAGGATTGGTAACCTGGGCAGCATTAAACAGCATATGGTCCCAGTAAACAGGATAGGGCTTGTCGGCACCCATCGCCGTAAGTATAACCCCGCCGCTGTCAGCCTGCCTGTATATATTTTTGATATGCCCCGGAGACCAGTTAAAATTCTTTCTGAACTCAGTTTTGGACTGCATTATTTTAATTGCCCCTGTAGGGCATAGGCTTTCACAGCGGTGGCAGCCCACACACCGGCTGTTTTCGCTGTATATTATATCCTCCTGGCCATCATAATCATGCACATCATTAGAGCACTGCCTTACGCAGACCTGGCATGAGATGCATTTATTCTGGTCCCTTTCTATTTCAAAATCCGTTTGCCTTAGTTTTAATGCCATAATCCTACACCTTTACCTTCTCGCCCTGTTTGGTTTTCTGGGGCACCGCTACTTTCCCTATCACCGGTTCCCCTCCTCCCGGCCTCCACAGAATATCCGGTGAGGGGCATACCTTCCTTATGGCCGCCTCTTCGCTGGAGACATAAAGGAAATCTCCCTTCCTTGCAGCCACCATGGGCCTGAGCTTTATCCTGTCATTTAGAGCATACAGAAAATCATTATGCCCCACTATTATGTTAAAAGGGCCATTGAGGAGCGCCGGCCCGTATACAATCCTTAAGGCAGCAGCCGCCCTCCTTAAATCTTCGGGCATCCTTTCAATCTCTTCCCACAGGGGAGCAGATAGTATAAGATGTATGAGCCTCAGATCAATCTTCTCCTTCCTTAAAAGAAGGTCAAACAGATAGGCTATAACCTCTGTATCGGTAGACATGCTGCACCTGTAGCCGAAGTCGCTTACAAACCTCTTATTGCTGCCGTAGGAAGAAATCTCTCCGTTATGTACCACAGACCAGTTAAGCAGCCCGAACGGGTGTGCTCCTCCCCACCAGCCCACGCTGTTGGTGGGAAACCTCCCATGTGAGGTCCACAGGTGCCCTTCATAGTCCTGGATCCTGTAATACCTGCCTATATCTTCAGGATAACCAACCCCCTTAAATATTCCCATATTCTTTCCGCTGGACACCACAAAAGCGCCCCTGATATTGCTGTTTATATCCATTACCAGCTTAACCACAAAATCTTCCTCCCTGTCCGTATCCTGGCTGAACCGCAGAAAATAACGGTAAGCCAGGGGAGGCTGGTCTACCCTTACGGCCTTATCTGTGGGTATCTCTTCAGAGAATACAATTTCAAAGTTTTTGCTCAGAAAGTCTTCTGTCTGCTGTAAGGCAATGGTATCTTCATAAATAAGGTGGAAGGCCCATTCCTGCTCAAACTGGGGATAAATCCCGTAAGCAGCAAAACCTCCTCCCAGCCCATTGGACCTGTCATGCATCATGGCTATGCCTTCCAGCACACTTGACCCGCTGAACCTTTCCCCTCTCTGGTTTACCATTCCAAACACAGCGCAGCCCGAGGGTATCCTGTATCTGGTTGAATACTCTTTTAAGGTCATCCTTTGGTTATTTTTCAATTTTTCTCCTAAAAACAAAAAACCCCCTTAAGACATCTCTGTCCTAAGAAGGCTACTTTACCTCAAAAATCCTCCGCACATCATTATGCAGGAGAACCATATTTAATTTTATGATCAAATAATATCAGTTTATTTTCATTTGTCAAATAAAAAAATCAGCCATTGAAAAGCTTGTACTCATCCTCCCCTACCAGCCTTATGGTTGAGGTTGCATCCGAAAGGTTCACATTTTTAGGCTTCTCCGAACACAGGCCTACCATCACCCCAAAAATGCCCCTGCCTATGTTGTCTGCCACCCCGTTTGCAAATATGGTGGAAAGGAAACTGTCATAAGGGTCTGCAGCCCCTCCCCGGGGTACATAGCCCAGAACCTCCGCCCTGGGTTTTGAGCCTATCTTTTCCCCTATACGCTCTGCTATATGGTAGGCAATTCCTCCCAGCTTTATGTTGCCAAACACATCAACCTCATCCTGAAGCAGGCTTGCCCCTGAAATCTTTACCCCTTCCGAGACTATTATAAGGCTAGATTTTTTACCCCTGGCACGGTTGGCCGAAAGCCTGGAGCAAAGCATATCCATATCCAGTTCAAACTCAGGGATAGCCAGGTAATCTGCTCCTAAAGCAATTGCCGATCGCAGGGCCAGAAAACCGCTGTCTCTTCCCATTACCTCTACCACCATCTCTTTTTGGTGGCTTACATTGGAGGAGGTTATCATCCTCACTGCAGCTACAATATTGGCTACAGCAGTATGAAACCCTATACAGTAGTCTGTATGGGGGAGATCATTGTCGATGGTCTGGGGAACTCCTATAACCTTTACCCCCAGCTCTGAGAGCCTGCCGGCTACAGAAAGGGTGTCATTTCCCCCTGCACATACAAGGGCGTCTATTTTCTGCTTCTCCATATTCTCTAGAATCCTATCATAGCCGCCATCTATCCTGGAAGGGTTGGTGCGGGAGGTAAAAAGTATGGTACCCCCGGTGCCGGCAATATCCTCCACTGTATCAGCTAAAAGGGGCATGCACCTGTTCTCCAGAAGCCCCAGGTAGCTCTGTTTAATTCCCAAAACCTCTATTTTTTTTCTTATAAGCAGTCTGGTAGCTTGACGTATGAAATCATTTATCCCCGAGGAGTCTCCCCCGCCGGTAAGCATGGCTACTTTTTTCATATCCTAGTCCTGGTAGTATTTCTTCATATCATCCAGGGTAAGCGGGCTGTAATCCCTGGCATGGCCAGAGGTACCGAAGTCTTCCATCTTCCCCTTCACAACCTCATATACCGCCTGCCTGGCAGCGCCGAAATACTTTCGGGGGTCAAAGACATCGGGCTTTTCAGCCAGTACCTTCCTTACCGCTCCGGTCATGGCCAGTCTTCCGTCCGTGTCCACATTTATCTTCCTTATTCCCCTTTTTATGCCTTCCTGGATGGAAGCCATGGGAACCCCCATGGTAGATTCGAGTTTTCCCCCGTAACGGTTTATTATATCTATAAGCTCCTTGGGAACAGAAGAAGAGCCATGCATCACTAAAGGAAATCCGGGCAGTTTTTCAGATATAGCCGATATTATATCCAGGGCAAGCTTGGGTTTTGCCTTGAATTTATAAGCGCCGTGGCTGGTACCGATGGCCAGCGCCAGTGCATCGGTACCGCTAAGCTCTATGAACTTGATTGCTTCCTGGGGATCGGTTAGCTTAACCTTGCCGGAGCCAACCCCGTCTTCTATTCCCCCCAGGGTGCCCAGCTCTCCCTCCACGGTTACTCCGAACCGGTGGGCATATTCTACCACCGATTTTGTAACCTCAAGGTTTTCCTCGAAAGTAGTAGGGGTTTTGGAATCCTCTTTAAGTGAACCGTCTATCATAACCGAGCTAAAACCTAGCTCGATAGCTTCCTTGCAGGTCTGGAGGCTGTTGCCGTGATCAAGATGCAGGGCCAGAGGTATATCCGGGTTCTCTTCCAGTGCCGCCTGGGCAAGATGCTTTATATACACCATATTGGTATACTTTAGCGCCCCCCTTGAAGCCTGGATTATGACCGGAGAGCCGGTTTCTGAAGCGGCCCTCATAATGCCCTGTATCTGCTCCATATTGTTTACATTAAACGCACCTACGCCGTATCCTCCTTTGGCTGCTTCATCAAGTATCTGTTTCATTGGAACTACTGGCAATTTAACCTCCCTTTAACTTTTTTTCATTTCATGCGACATAATAATAGCTTCTGCCACTTCCCTGATAGGTTTTCTCTTATCCATGGCAAATTTCTGTATCTTCTTGAAAGCTTTTTCCTCTGAAAGGCTGTACTCATCCATAAGGATGCCTTTTGCTTTTTCTAAAACCTTCCTTGTCTCAAGCTCTTCTTTTATAACCTTGGTTTCAACAATAAGCCGGTAATTTTCAATGACTATGGCCGCCTGGTCCGCAACCGCCTGCAGCATGCTTATCTCGTAATCGCTGAATTTATGGGGCCTTGAGGTATACAGGTTCAATACCCCTATCACCTTCCCCTTTACATGCAGGGGTACACAAAGAAGAGAAACCAGCCCTTCCTTTCTTGCGATATCCTTATGAACATAGCTTTCCTCCTCCATTATATCAGGCACAAAGGCATACTTGTTTTCCAGTGCAACCTTTCCGGCAATTCCTTCCCCCAGCCTAAGCGGGTGCTTGTTTATGTATTCCCTGCTTATGCTCTGGGTAGCTTTAATGGCCAGTTCCTTCTTTTTGGGATCAACAAGCATTATGGAACAGACCTTTGATTTCATGATCTCTGCAGTTATAGTAACTATCAGCTTGAGAATATCTTCCAGGTAAAGGTCAGAGGTGATAGCTTGCCCAATCTTGGACAGGGCTTCTATTACTTCTTTTGGGCTTTCAATATTTTTATCATCCATGGTTTTAAAAGCTTAAAAATTATTTATAAGATTATAGAACAAATATTAAGAAATTTACACCTAAAACAGAAAAAAACAACACTTGCCGGCCCTTTACAAAATAACTATTAATCGATAAAATTCATAATTGTCACGGTGGCGCATTCGTCTAGTGGCCTAGGACATAGCCCTCTCACGGCTAAAACAGGGGTTCGAGTCCCCTATGCGCTACCAGCCAAACTTTAATTTCTGCACTTTATTATTTTGATAAAAAATCAAAAAGTAATTTCGAATTGTTTTCTAGATTTCTTAAGATTGTTTTTTGCCATTTTTT
>JBNJCW010000051.1:0-13302 GCA_051744345.1 Actinomycetota bacterium | reverse complement strand
ATGATCCGAGCCCACAAAACCGGCAATAGGGGGAAGCATGTAAACATACCCTCCCCTGGATATATCTATGCCCAGCTCCCTTGCCTTTATATTCAAAGAATGGCCCACCACAGAAACAAAGGGAGACAGACTGAGCTGCCTTACCCCGAGCCCCAAAAAAAGGTGGTGCATGGCAGTATTTCCCACCACCGTAACCTCGCTTACCTGCTGCCTTCCTATCTTGTTTTTCTTACATATATACCCGATGCCTTCATTAATGCTGCCGGTTACTTCCTCCTGGATTTTGATGAGGTTATCCTGGCCGGACATGGCAAAATTAAGCCTGCTCATCACGTCTTCCCCGTAGGATATCTGGGGGTTCATGATGCCCTTGCTGTCCAGGGTCCTGCCTTCTTTAAGGTCAACCAGGAGTATGGCAATCTTGGTGGTGCCCAGGTCTACGGCTATGCCGTAATTTTTTCCGGACTCATCTCCTGGCTCAATATTTACAACCTCGCTTCCCCTTACGGTAACCGTAACCTTCCAGTCGCCTTTCCTGATTGTTTCCGGCAGCTGGCCAAGGAGGCTAAAGTCAATATCCTCCACCCTGCATCTGCTTTTTAAGCCTTGCCTTATACGTTCAAAATCCGGGGTAAGATCCTCCAGGGTAGCCCGCTCCAGCTCAACATAATACTTTTTGCAGACAGGATCTGCCTTTATATCCCTCTCCGTGCCTACAACCTGGAGTTTCTGCTCTTCGCTCAGGGAGGAAGCGGGAATATAAATATCCAAATCCCGGTCAAATGTCTGCTGACAGGCAAGCCTTACCCCTTTTTTGACCTCGTCAGCGGTAAGGATTTTTTCCTCCTGCCTGCTTAAGGGAGCCTCCTTATCATTCAGAAGTATTATCCTGCATTTGCCGCAGGTCCCCTTGCCCCCGCAGACAGACTTTATGCCAATGCCCCCGCCCCTTATGGCATCCAGGCCGTTGGCAGGTTCCTTAAGGTATAACTTTTTGCCTATAGGCTCTACATCTATCTTGATTTTACTCTTTGGCATGTTTTTGTGCTTCTTCCTTTATGAACTGCTCAAATTCCGGCCCAACCTTCATCAGGTTACCCAGCTCTTTCTGCAGGTCCTGCGGCTTTATTTTTACTATCCATCCCTCATCATAGGGGGACTCATTTATAAGCTCGGGCTCATCTTCCAGGTCCTCGTTTACCTCCACGACCTCTCCTGAGACAGGGGCAAAAACCTTGCCTACCCATTTCCCCGATTCAAGGGACGAGAAAGGCTTACCCTGCTCTACCTTGGTTCCGGCCATGGGAAGCTCTATAAATACAATATCCCCGGCCAGTTTCTGGAAAAAGTCTGTCGCTCCCACAACCACGTTTTCCTCATCATCCACTTTTGCCCAGAAATGGTTCTTCTCATAATAAAGATCCTCTTCAAAACTGTAGCCTTCTATCTCCATTTAATCCTCCCTTTCCTATTTGCCTTCAACGCTTTTTAATACAAGTTCGGAAATATCCAAAACCTTTATCTTCTTTTTAAGCTCTTTTTTCTTTTTCTTCAAAGCGGTGCCTATAGTCCTTTCGCACTGCTGGCAGGCAGAGACTACCGCGTCCACATCCGCAGCAATAATTTCAGCCCCCTTGGCCTGGGCAATGCTTGCCGCAAGCCCGGCATCCAGGGATTCCAGGTTTCCTCCCCCTCCGCAGCAGTTGGCCTGGGCCCTGTTTTCTTCAAGCTCCACAAACCTTACCCCCGGTACAGACTTTATTACCTCCCTGGGCTCTTCATAAACACCGGAGTTCCTGCCCAAATCACAGGGGTCATGGTAGGTAACGCTCATATCCAATGGATTTAATTTAAGCTTCCCTTCCTTTATAAGGGTGAGCAGGTACTGGGATATATGGACCACTTCAAAATCCATTTCCTCTCCCGAAAGGCTTCCGTACTCATGTTTCCAGGTATGGTAACAGGAAGGGCATGAGGTCAATAGCACCTTTGCCCCCTTCTCCTTTATTTTTCTCACATTGTATTCAGCAAGTTTTCTGCTCTCTTCTTCCATGCCTGAGCTTAGAAGGGGAAAGCCGCAGCACCACTCCTCTTCTCCCAGGAGGGTAAAATCTATTCCCGCCTTATCCAAAAGCCGGACAACAGCCCGGGGGATAGAAAAGGCGCGGGGTGAAAAACTGGATACGCAGCCCACAAAATAGACAACCTCTGCGGTATCCTTTATATAATCCTCAAGTTTTGCCCCCGGAATCTGCTTTACCCAGTCAGCCCTTCCCTCATTGGTATCAAAGGTAACATTGTGGCCCCCTGAAATCCTTTCCCTTAACATATCCAGGATTTCCGGGTACCGGTGGCTGTCCACCAGGTCAAGCCTTGCAGCCTTGAAAATCTCATCCAGCGGCACCCCGCTGGGGCATTCGGCCGTGCAGTAATTGCACATAGTGCAGGTATATATCCTGCCCGAAAGCCTGTCGGTGTATTTAAGCACGCCCCTGTCCACGGCTTCCAGCAGGCTTAATTTTCCCCTCGGAGTTACGCTCTCATCCAGTGTCTGCTTGTATATGGGGCAGACGGCAAGGCAGTTGCCGCACCTGCTGCAGTTAAACAGCTGGTCTTTTTTAATTGATATATTTGTTTTTTGTTTATCCTTTACCATGTCCATTGCCTTAACTTTTTTACAAATTTAGTCATCAAAATACATCTTGCCGGGATTCAATATATTATTGGGATCAAAAGTCTTTTTGACCTTTTTCATCAGCTCAAAAACCTCCGGGCCTATCTCCAGATTCAAATACTTGGCCTTGCTTATGCCTATGCCGTGCTCGCCGGAAAGGGTCCCTCCCAGCCTTACAGTTACTTCAAATATCTCCCCTATGGCCTTCTCCACCTTTTCTTCCTCCTCGGGTATCCTCAGGTCCGTAAGCAGCGTAGGGTGAAGGTTTCCGTCCCCGGCATGGCCGAAGGTGCCTATCATTATATTATATTTTTTGCCGATTTCATTAACCGCTTCCACCAGCTCTACCATCCTGCTGCGGGGAACAGTAGCATCCTCCAGTATGGTAGACGGCTTAACCCTGGCCAGGGAAGAAAGGGCTGCTCTTCTGGCCGTCCACAGCGAGTCCCTCTCTTCTGCTGAAGTAGCCAGCTCGCAGGATATGGCATTGTTTTTGAAAGCTACCTTTTTAACAATTTCAGCTTCTATATCAACAGCTCCCTGCTGGCCGTCGACCTCTATTAAGAGCATTGCCCCTATGCTCCGGTCCAGCCCTACTTTTAAATAATCTTCAATGGCATTTATGGTTACATTGTCCACAATCTCCATGGTTGAAGTGATTACGCCCTCACTTACAATATCGGCAACGGTCTGTGATGCATGGGAAAGATCTGAGAATAAAGCCAGAAGGCTTGCCCTTGCCGGCGGCTTGGGCAAAAGCCCCAAAGTCGCCCTGGTTACTATGCCCAGGGTGCCCTCCGAACCTACCATCAAATTTTTAAGGTTATAACCGGTAACCCCTTTTACGGTCCTGTTTCCCAGCTGGACTATCTCACCGGTGGGAAGCACCACTTCCATCCCGTTGACATAATCCCCGGTAACGCCGTATTTTAAGCCCCTCAGCCCTCCCGCATTCTCGGCAATATTTCCGCCGATGGTAGAGCTTTTCATGCTCCCAGGGTCCGGTGGGTAAAAAAGGCCGTAGCCGGACACGCTCTTGTCCACCTCTTCGGTTATAGCTCCTGCCTCTACATCTATTAGCAGGTCCACAGGATTTATATCCAGTATCCTGTTCATATGCACGGTGACCAGCAGTATGCCCCCATTTACCGCCAGGCATCCACCGCTCAGTCCCGTAGCTGCTCCCCGGGGGGTAACCGGTATGTTTTCCTGGTTGGCAAACTTTAGGATTTCACTTATCTGCTGCGCGTTTTTTGCCTGCACAACCGCATCAGGAAGGTACTCCAGCCTGGTTGAATCATAGCTGAAAGTAATCCTGTCCTCTACCTCGGTAACCACCGAGTCCCGGCCTACTATTTCTTTTAGTTTTTGTATTTGTTTTTCTTTCATATCCTAAAATATCCGTGTTGTTTTATAATAAAAAGATGATACACAAATTTTTAATTTAAGTTCCCGGCTGCCTCTCCAGCCGGGGTATGACATAGGGCCCTTCCGGTATAACCGTTATCCGGGCGTCTTTGCCGTACCGGGCAAACCCTTCTTCTATGGCTTCAGCAGCAGAATTTACCTGTTTCAGGGTTCCGGGAGGGATGTTGTGGCCGCATTTCAGTACACAATCGCTGTAAAGGTATATATCTGCCTTTTTCCTTGCCTTGGCCAGCTCTTCCAGTTCCCACTGGTCTATCTTAAAATAGTCGGTATTGCAGATCCGGTCCAAAAACCTTCCCAAATCCTCTTCCCCGGCCAACAGCTCTCTAAACTCTTCGCTCCCTATTTCCTCGCTGCACTCAGAGGCAATTATGATCATTCCCCCCTGCTTTACCGCCGGAAGGCATCCTACCATTCCCTTAACCGCCTGGTACAGGTTCACATCCAGGGGAAGGCCCCCTCCGGTGGTAACCACCATGTCAGCCTCCTCCTTTACCGAAACGCTGCTGGACTTTAGGCAGAACTCTGCCCCTTTCCTGTGGGCGGCAGCCAGGTCCCCGCTGAATACGCCGGTAACCTGTTTCTGCTTATTTATGGTTACATTTACTATAAAGTCAGCACCCGCCTTTTCGGCAATCTCCGTGGCCTCTTCATGGAAGGGATTGCCGTCCAGGATACCGGTAGAAGCCTGGGGTGACTCCAGTACGGGAGGCCCGTGGAAGTGCTTGAACATATCCATGTAGCTTATCCCCGGGCATACCGATTTCCTGCCCCCCGAAAAACCGGCCATAAAGTGCGGCTCAATCAACCCGGTAAGTATCTTGAAATCCGCATCCAGGTAAGCCTTGTTTAAAATTACAGGCGTACCCTTTTTGGTATCTCCTATATGGCGGCAGCTTTCCCTGTCCCTGGCATCATGGTTTATTATCCTGTATTTTTCCGCTATATCTTTTCCCACCAGGCCTTCAAGCTCTTTGCCCACATTAGGCCGGTGAAGTCCGGTAGCGACCAGTACGGTTATATCCGAAGCCCCTATTCCGCATCTTTCAATCTCGGGCAGCAGGGCTTCCAAAATCAACCTGGTAGGAACCGCCCTGGTGGAATCCGATATTACTATACAGATATTTTCCCTGCCCTTTACAAGGGAAGCCAGCGGCGGGCTTTTGATTGGTTTTTTAAGGCTGTCTAAAATCTGCTGACGGGGATTGTCCAGGGCAGCTATGGGCCTGGTCTCCAGAATATGGAGTATGTTTTTTTTGGGTATATCTACCTTCAGCTTTCCTTTTCCGTAATCCAGTTTTATTTCCATAACCTACATTATCGCCCTGTATAAATCCTTATGGGGTGAAGCAATCACCCTGTAGTCCACCAGAAAATCCTTATCCTGTGCATACTTTATGGCAGCAGACACTGATTCCTTTACAGAAGATATGTCACCATTTATTATTACCATGTTCTTGCCCCCCAGGGCCCTGGCAATCCTTATCTCCACCAGGTCCACGGCAGTGGCCTTTACCGCCGCATCAGCAGCAACCATAACCGAAGGCGAGCTGAGGGTTTCCACCACCCCTATGGATTTTAACTGGCTAATTTCTGAAGCCTGGTTCAGCGCAGAAAACATCTGGGGATAAACATTGGATATGGCTGCATAATCTATTATAAAGGTTTCATCCTCTTCGGTTACCACCTTAAGGGAATTGGAAACAGCGCTCACGCTGCCCGCAAATATTATATAGTATTTGCCGGGGCAGAGCGTCCTGGCATCCATTATCCTTACATCCGCTGCCTTGACTATTACATCCACAGCGCTTATTCCCACAGCCATGCTGCGGAACTCTACAATTCCGATAGACTTTTCCATTTAAACTTATTTTCCCTTACTTTTATCTTTTTTCTGGCCGCCCTTGGATGTTTTCCTCGGCTTGGGGGTCCTTGATTTGGGAACTGTTCCCCTGCCTGAGCGTACCATCTTTCCCGATATCAGTTTATCCAGGTCGGGATGCGGCCTGGGTATTATATGTACGCTGATAATCTCTCCTACTCTCTTGGCGGCAGCAGATCCGGAATCAACAGCAGCCTTTACTGCTCCCACGTCTCCGGATATGATAACCGCTGCATATCCGCTGCCCACATAAGCCTTGGATATGAGTTTTACATTAGCTGACTTTACCATCGCGTCTGCAGCCTCTGTAGCCCCAACCAGCCCCCTTGTCTCTATAAGTCCTATAGCTTCTCCATTCATCAGTTAAAATCTCCTTTCAAAAAACCTCTATTTCACAAAGTTCATGGAACGGTACATGGTTATCTTCCTCTGCCTGGTAAAAGTGCTGGGTGCGGTATGGCCTTCCCCGGTAGCCCCCGCCAGGGTCCAGGAAGTGCCGCCCTCAGGGATTGTGCCCGCACTCCTCTGGGAGGCGCCATTCACTATATAGTTGGTGGTGTTTATCCTCTGGCCGAAATAAGTTATCTTCTCCAGATCCCTGGAGTGTACCATGGCCGTATGCTTGAACCCGTGCTCCACCCTGCAGGCAATATCCACCGCCTGCTCGAACGTATCCGCAATGAGTATGGGCACCACCGGCATCAGCTGCTCATGCTGTACCAGGGGATGGGACTCTGAATCAGCAACAAAGACAGCAAGTTTTGCCGAGCTGTCTGCGCTTATCCCGGCCTTTTCCAGAAGAACCGGGCAGTCTTTTCCCATAAGCTCCTTAACAATCTCCCCGTCCTTTACCACCAAATCGGTTATCCTGGCTGCCTGGTCCGGATTCAGCACCACCGTATTATTTTTGGATATCGCAGAAAGGAACCTGTCAGCAATGCTCCTTAGAAGTATTATCACCTTCTCGTCATTGCACAGGATATTGTTGTCAAAAGCAGCCCCAAAAGCAATTTCTGAGGCGGCATACTCTATATCTGCGGTATCATCCACCACAACCGGGGGATTCCCGGGTCCTGCCCCTATTGCTTTCTTTCCGCTCTTCATGGAAAGCTCCACAATCTGCGGCCCGCCTGTAGCGCAAATCATGTCTATGTCCGGGCTTTTAAAAACATTGGATACATTCTGTATCTTTGCTTCCCTGGTGGCGGTTATAAGGTTAGGCGGTCCGCCCGCATCCACAATAGCCTTATGGGTTACCTTAAAAGACTCTAATGTGCACTGGTTTGCTGCCGGGTGGGGCAGAAACACAACCCCGTTTCCTGCAGATATCATTATAATTGAATTATTTATAATCATGGGCGTGGGATTGGTCATGGGAGTGATAGCCCCGATAACCCCCCATGGGGCCATCTCAAAGCCCTGTGTTCCGTTTTCGCTGGAAAAGGTTTTAACTTCCAGCTCCTCGGGCCCCACAGTCCAGTCTATGGCTACCCTGACCTTATCCCTTTTGTCCTGGTAATTGCCCATCTTGGTTTCATCTACAGTCAGCCTCGCAAACCGGTCGATATGCTTTCTGCATTCCCTGCGGATGGAATCCACTATCCTGTAACGGACATCCTTTCCCATGGCAGCCAGCTTTTGCTGCGCCACCTTGGCTGCCTTTATGGCATCGTCAATATTATCAAACAAACCGTCAGCAGAGGTAGCAACAGATGAACTCTTGAGGCTGCTGGCATTTGTACTGCCGGGCAGGTTCTCAATCACGCTCCTTACTATCTTTTCAACGGTTTTTTCATCTATAGCCACATCTTACCCCCTGTATTTTATATCTTTTAAAATCAATAAATCTTAATACCTCTTTCCTTGGCCTCGTCCCTGGCCAGCGGAGTCAGTATAATGTTTGGCCCCAGCTTAATTCCGGAATCTTTGTACTCGTCCAGCTCATCGGCAGTTATAACCACCTTTTTGCCTGAACCGGCCTGCTCTGTTTCTGAACCTGCAGCCTTCGAGCCATTTATGCTTTTTAGCACATTTACATCGGTTATCTCCCCGGCATAGCTTCCGTCAGGAATCTCAGGAGGAGTTCCATCAGTATTTGCCCTCTGGGCTTCAATAGGAGCTATGCATGAAGCATCCACAATCTCTACCAGGCTGCCGTTTACAATATCTGCAGCATTGCCGTCATCGGTATCCACATGCAGCTCCGTCTTGAACTGGGGGCTTACCCTGACCTGAACATTGTTAAAAGTCAGCCCCTTGGGGCCGGGAACCCTTACATCCACCTCATCATTGTCTTTGATTCCGTAATAGGAGGCATCCTCATCACACATATGTATATGCCGGTTAGCCCTGATTACCCCTTCCTTTAGGTAAACCACTCCCTTGGGGCCCACAATTACCACTGAAGAAGTTCCCTCCAGCTTGCCGCTGGGCTTAACCGGGGCATCAACACCCAGTATGATGCAGTCGGTTTTTGCCAGCTCTACCTGGGACCTGTCCCTCAGCGGGCCCAATATCCTCACGTTCTGTATAGCATTAAGCTTGGGGCCCACCAGTGTAACCGTCTCCTTGGCGGCAAAACCGGGGTTATAAAGTTCCTTTAGTTCAGTAAGCTCATAACCCTTGCCGAAAAGGATTTCCAGATCCTTTCTGCAAAGGTGCACATGCCTCACCGAAATACCGCACACAATCTTTTTCTCAGATGTCCTTGCCTCCCTTTTTGCCTGGCTGGAAACAGAGCCTTGAGGTACTTCTCCGGATTGTAGCCTTCTGGTTACATTAACCACTACATCCCTGATAAGTTTTTCGGTATCCACTTTAAAATACCTCTCTTTTGGTTATTAATATTCTGTTTTATTCGCTAGGCAAAATTAAGTCTAGGTCCTGATGAGGCCTGGCAATTACATGAACCGAAAGCAGTTCGCCAACCCTTTTTGCAGCTGCAGCACCGGCATCAACTGCTGCCTTTACAGCGCCAACATCTCCTTTTACTATGACTGTTACCAGTCCTCCCCCGATTCTTTCCTGTCCCATCAGGGTAACATTTGCAGCCTTAACCATTGCATCAGCTGCCTCTACTGAACCTACCAGTCCTCTTGTTTCAATTAAGCCAATTGCTTCTCCTGCCATTTTACTTTCTCCTTTTCCTCTTTTGGTTTACGAAATTATAATTATAAACAAAAATAAATATATTAACAGTCCCTAACTTTTCTTATTGACTATATTTACCACTATCCTGGTTACCAGCTTGACCAGCTCATCGGTGCTGATGGTAATGGTATCATTGTTTCCGTTATTGTCATCCGCACCATCCACAACCCTGGAATCAATCCTGCAGCCGGCATAATGCTCGTCCATTCCCCATTCCTGCCTCAGCTTGAGCATTTTTTTAACATTCCCCTCGTCAATAAGGTTTATCTGGCCGAGCTGCTTTGCCACCAGGTATATCTTTGCAAAAAGCTCCAGGCTCTCCATGCGGTAATAAGCCTGGTAAACATCAGAGCCTATGGAAAGCGCCCCGTGGTTTTCAAGCAAAAAAACATTATGGTTGGCCAAATACTTCCTTATGTTGTTGGGAATCTCCTCGGTAGAAGGCGTGCCGTACTCAGCAAGCGGTATGGAGCCCAGAGCAATAACCACCTCCGGTATAACACACTCGTCCAGAGCCATCCCCGCGCAGGCAAACCCTGTAGCTGTAGTGGGATGCGCGTGCACAACCGAGGTAACATCGGGCCTGTTTTTATATACATCTATATGCATCTTTATTTCCGAAGAAGGCTTCAGCTCCCCTTCCACCTTGTTTGCCGACCCGTCAACCTTTACCAGCTGATCGGTGGTAAGATAGCCCTTGCTCATTCCCGTAGGGGTACACAGGTACAGGTCGTCTGTAAGCTTTATGGACACATTGCCATCATTGGCCGCAACCCACCCCTGCCGGTAAATCCTCTTGCATACCTCTATTATATCTTTTCTGTGTTCGCTCTCACTCTTTGCCATTTAACCTATCCTCTTTATTTAAATTTAACATCTGCATAATGAAGAAGAAAGCCACCTCAAAACCTGCCGGTCAGGGTTGGGTATGATTTTACTGGCAATCATTGCCCCCTTTTGGGCCAAGAACTCCGACGCCTGGCCTACCGCTTCCTGGACCGCTGAAAGCTGGCCGGTTATTATATAGAAGCTGTTTACTCCGCAGCCCCTGGCCAGCCTGAAATCCATAAACTCAACCTCTGCGGTATCCACGGTAATATCCGCCGAGTTTATCAGGTGGGCCATCTGCAGGGATTCAACTATCCCAACTGCCCCCAGGGGCAGTTGGCTAACCTTCCCCGCTATCGCATCTATTACCTTCATATCGATACCACCTATAACCATAGAACTGAAAAGATGCCTGCCTCCCTCGCTTTCAGCAACCTTCAATGAGCTGTCCAGGGCATCAAGCTCCCCTTCCACCACCGTCAAATACTTTCCCGGGCACAAGCTGGTGGAAAGGACCAGGTTAACCTGGGCAGCCTTTATGATGCTGTCTGTAACCTGTATGCCGGCAGAAACGCTTTTAAACTCCATTACCGCTATATTTCCTATATCCTTATCCATCAAACTTTCCCAATCTCTGCATAATCAGATTCCACTTTTAACACTTTCCCATCAATAGAGCTGTGTATCCTGGAACCCAGCTTGTCCGGGGCTGTATCTGCCACCAGGTCGCCTTCTGAGACTGTATCCCCCGCTTTTATAACCGGCACTGAAGGCGCTCCCACATGCTGGGTAAAATAAAGCTTTACCCTGTCCACGCTGCCCGTAAACTCCTCCAGCTCCGTATCCCCGTATTTATCTATCTCCAGCCGCTGCTTAAGCCTGTCCACAGGCACCTTCCTGAACTCCTTGAACTCATTGGCAGCAAGCTCTTTGCGGTTATGGGGGTTTTTTATTCCCCTCTTGGCCAGCTCTTCTTTGAGGTAATTGAATATGGACCTTGCAGAAAGGTCTACCACGCAGCTGTAAAGCTCGCAGAGTCCGCAGTCACAGCACAGGTAAGCAAAATCAAAGTTCTTCATGTCTTCCTCATCCATCTGGTCCTTGTAGAGCCTTTTCATCATCTCGTCAGGAAAAAGGTCATGGCCCAAAAGATAGCGGGGGCAGAGGTCTGTACACATCCTGCAGCTCAAGCATATTGCCTGGGCCCTCTTTATCTGGCCTGCATCAGCCCTCTTCCTCTGTATGGTTACAATGTTGTCCTCGAGCAGGACCATTATGGATTTGGTGGTCTTTTTTACCGCATATTCATCCTCATCGATAAGTTTTCCCATCATAGGCCCGCCGTCATAAACAGAATATTCGCTTGCAGACACCCCTCCCGCATAGTCAAGCAGGTCCTTAACCGGCATACCCACGGGAACCTTAACTGTAACCGGCCTTTTTACCTCACCGTTTACAGTTACATATTTCCTGGTTACCTTCTTTGCCTCCACGGCCCCGGCCACATTCAGGAGGGTCTCTACGTTTATTACCACGCAGCCCACCATCAGCGGTATTCCGCCCTCAGGGACTATCTTTCCGGTAGTCTCGTTAACCAGTACCTGCTCATCGCCTGCTGGGTAGAAGTTGCCAAGCTTAAAAACCTCGAAATCAAGGCCGTCTTTCTTGAAGTTCTCCATAACCCCTATGGCCTTTTTGTATTTTGCCTTGAGCGCAATTATTACCCTTTTTGCCCCGGTCAGGCGGGCAGCAGTTTTAAGGCCCTGGTAAACCGCCCCGAACTCTTTTTCCAGAAGCCGCTTATCCACATCAGTCAGCGGCTCGCATTCAGCAGCATTTACAATAAGGTTGTCAATTTTAGTGTCCAGCTTTACATGGGTGGGGAAACCGGCACCTCCCGCGCCAACTACTCCCGCGTCCCTGATTAAGCCAAGTTCATTATTTGCCATTTTACTCCAAATCTATTCTGTCAACTTTTGCCACTATGGCAGCATCCACATTCTTCTTCCTGGTTGCCTCTGTCCTCTTTGCCGTGCTGCCGGTAACAATTAATCCTATCTCCCCTTCACCCATTCCAACGGTATCCACTGCCACAAAATATTCTTCCCTGCCCTTCAGGTCTGTTTCCACACACTGCACCAGAAGTATCTTAAACCCCTCCAGGCTAGGATCCTTGATGGTGGAAGTCACGCTGCCAACCACCTTTACCAGTTTCATAAATACTCATCCATTTATAACTTTCCTGCCGCCTTCCATGTCAATGCTGTCCACAAGCCCCACTATGCAGCCCCTTAAGGGTATGCTCTTTTTGCCCATGACCTTGCAGATGGTGGTTCCGTTTTCTATCCAGTAAACCAGGCTTCCATCAGCTGTATTAAGGTAATCAGCAACAATTATTTTTCTACCCTTCGTATCGCCCTCCGGCCCTACCGGCTTTAAAGCCATAAGCTTAATGCCTGCCAGCTTCTCATGCTTTGCGGTAGATACCACATTTCCGATTACCCTGCCCAGCCTCATATCAGTATACTGCTCCTATATCTTTTTCTTTAAAAAAATCCAGATAGCTTTTATCCGGTTCCTTGTCTGTAATTATAGTATTAATATCCCTCCAGTGGCAAACCCTATTTAATGTAACCTTGCCGAATTTGCTGCTGTCTATAAGGAGCACCACCCTACAAGAATGCCCTATGATTACCCTCTTTAGCGAAATGTTCCGGGGGTTCTGTTCGGTTATGCCGGAAGCAGTAGAAATTCCTGCCGCAGAAATAAAGCAGGTATCCACATTTACTTCCCTTAAGAAATTTTCCGCAGCCAGGCCAAAGAAACCCATGGTAACCGTATTAAGCTCTCCCCCGGTAGATATTACCTTAATGTCTTCACTTCCCTTAAGCTCGTTTACTGCTTCCAGCCCATTGGTAACCACGCTTATATTTTTCTTTACCGGAAGTTTTCTGGCCAGCGCCAGAGAGGTGGTAGAGCCGTCCAAAAACAAACTGTCCCCTTCATTTACAAGCTTGACAGCCTTTAATGCTATTTCATCCTTTTCCCTGGCATGAATTCTATCCCTGAAAACACTGGATATCTCATTTGAAGAGTCATTGAAAGCCAGGGCTCCCCCGTATACCCTCTTCAACACCCCGTCTTTTTCCAGGGATGCCAAATCCCGCAAAACAGTCATCTCGGATACATTAAAAATGGATGAAAGTTCGGAGGTCTTTATCCTTCCATTTTTATTTATAATCTTTGCTATCTCTAACTTCCGCTCTGCTGAAAGCATGATAAATGTTTGAACTTGTTATTTGTTATTAGTTTATGTTTATTTATGTGGTTTGTCAATTTT
>JBNJCW010000050.1:0-13648 GCA_051744345.1 Actinomycetota bacterium | reverse complement strand
AGGTAGCCTTTAAGCCTTTCAAAAACACTGGCATTGCCTTCCACCCCAAAGTATTCAGCTTCCCCTTATGAAAGAAACGGTACGGATATAATACAGGGGAGCCAAAGAGTTAAGGATAAGCTCTTTTTCCTCCATCCCGGCAAAATTATAGGGGCATACATAATCATAGATAATCTTTGCCCATACCTGCACCGGAATCACGATTTTATCTCCGGGCATATCTGCAAAGCTCATGAAATCATCGTATGTCACCGGGTTTAAGACCTCTTGCCACAAATGGCTGAATTGCTGCCGGCCTGAATGAAATTTTTCAAGCATATTGCGGGCATCTACATCAATTCTTTCCACCTCTGTAAATTTAAAGTCTCCGAAAATAAATCCCTGGTTGCTTTTGATGATTGTCTTCCAACGGTATGAGTAATAACCGGCAAGCTCAAACATGGTAGAAGCTAAAATAATGGTTGTTGCTGATGTTGTGGAGGCCATGACTTCCCACCGGCCGTACAGGCCGGCCCTGGAATTGGGAGAGGCAATAAAAAAGATTAGCAAAAACAGGAAAAAACTCTATGATGCTTCTGTGGTGGATGCCTGCATGAAGATAATAGAAGAGGGCAGGTTTTTGGTTTAGGGATTTTGCTGGTTTTGCCGGGCGGGTGCAGTTTGGGTTTTCATACCGGCAATGAAATTGACATCCTAAACCAAACTTACTATGATTGGACTGTTTCTTTAAAAACATTTTTAAGTTTTATATATGCAGGTAGGCATTATAGGCTTGCCCAATGTGGGCAAGTCTACCATTTTTAATGTAATAACCAAGGCAAATGCAGAGGTGGCCAATTACCCGTTCTGTACCATTGAGCCCAATACAGGTGTGCTGAATGTGCCTGATCCGTACCTGCAGGATTTGGCAAAGGTCTACAACTCAGATAAGGTAACCCCTGCGGCCATAAAGGTGCTGGATGTAGCAGGTCTGGTAAAGGGAGCCAGCAAAGGGGAGGGCCTGGGCAATCAGTTTCTGTCCCATATAAGGGCAGCCGATATACTTGCCCATATAATAAGGTGTTTTGCTGATGAAAACGTGGCCGGCCCTGCTCCGGATCCGGCCGGTGATGTGGACATAATAAATACAGAACTCTTGCTCTCGGATATTGAGACGCTCACCCGGAGGGCTGAAAAGCTTAAGAGTACGGCCAGGACCGGGGACAGGGAAGCAGCGGGCCAGCTGGATTTTATAAATTTCCTTCTGGAGGAGTTTAACCAGGAGAAAGTACCTGAGCCGGGTAAACTTTCAGCTGATAGGGCTGCTTGCTTAAGCCATTTGGACCTTTTAAGCTTCAAGCCTATGCTTTATGTGGCAAATATGGATGAGAGCAGCCGGAGCAAAAGCCTGTACCAGAAGCTTTCCCAAAAAGTAGGAAAGGAAAACACGGTAAAGGTTTATGCCAAACTGGAAACTGAGCTGATGGAGCTTGAGCCCCGGGAAAGGCAGCAGTATGCCCAGGAGCTGGGCATAGAAGGGGGCCTGGATTGTTTTATACAGTCCTGCTACAGTATGCTGAACCTTATAACCTTCTATACCATAAATGAAAATGAGGCCAGGGCATGGGCGCTTGATAAGGGCAGGAAAGCCATAGATGCTGCAGCAAAGATACACAGCGATATGGAGAAGGGCTTTATAAAAGCGGAAGTCATCGGAGCAGAAGAACTTCTGGAGTGCGGCTCTTTTTCCAAGGCCAGGGAAAGCGGCAGGCTCCGTATCGAAGGCAGGGACTACACAGTCTCGGACAGGGATGTAATACAGATAAGGTTTGCAATCTAGAATGAGGGGGGAAGCATTGGAGGTACGGCAGTCAGATTATGAGAACTATGATTACCGCCAGTTCTGGGAAGATGACCGGAGGCTTTATGAGGATATGTCTGAAAGGATAGCATTAAAGAAAATGCTTGCACCCATAAAGCACCGCTCCGGCGTTTTTGCGGATGTAGGCTGCGGATACGGCAGGCTGTTCAATGAATATAAGGATTTTGGTACCATTCTGCTTTTAGATTATTCCATGAAAAACTTAAAAGTGGCCAAGGATAACATCGGAAAATACCTTGGCCCCGGCCACAGGAAGCTTTCATCGGTCCACTTTATAGCCGCAGATGCATTAAAGCTGCCCATAAGGTCTGATATGGTGGATGTGCTCATGACTGTAAGGGTTGTCCATCACCTGTCCAGCCCCCAGTTTTACTTTGACCAGGTATACAGGGTTTTGAAGGGAGGGGGGACCTATATACTGGAGTTTGCCAACAAAAGGAATGCCAAGAACATATTAAGGGGCCTGGTGGGGAGGATGGATACATCACCGTACAGCCTCACACCTTCCAGGGTAGGGGAAACCATACTTAATTACCATCCTGCATACATACTGGGGATGCTTGCCCAGAGGGAATTCAAGGTATTAAAAATGCTTAGTGTTTCAAACTTCAGGTTGCAGGCAGTAAAAAAAATAGTACCATTGAAAGCACTCCTGGCTCTGGAAAATTTCTATCAGAATGTTTTTTCTTTACTGAATTTCGGCCCGAGTATATTCCTTAAGGCAGAACTGTTAAAGAAACCAAAAAATTATGTGCGGCCGGAGGGAATTGAAGACATCCTGGCTTGCCCGCAGTGCTCTCAGCCTGAGCTTAATCTGGAGCCTGACAGGGTCAGGTGCACTGTTTGCGGCCGGGAATACCCGGTTAAGGGGGGCATCTTTAACTTCAAACAATGATATTGTAAAAGGCTTAACTCTCTGTTACGATTGTGCTACAAAGTAATAGGTGGAAGTGTTTTAAATGAGTGAATTGATGAGCCAAAAAATTTATTCCGAAGGGATTATAACCAGGTTATCCCAGTACCTTAAATATATAGTACAGCTCAAAGAGCTGGGCAAAAGGACGGTTACATCCAAAGACATAAGCAATAATACCAAGATTAACAGCGCAGAGGTAAGAAGGGACCTTATCTATTTCGGAATCAAGGGGAAAAGGGGTGTTGGTTTTAATATAGATGAGCTTATAAAGGAATTCAACCGCATCCTGGGCTACGGCAAAGAGGTAAGGCTGGCCCTTATTGGGGCAGGTAATCTGGGCAAGGCAATATTAAATTACAAGATGCTGGGCCGTTTTGGTTTCAAGATAGAAAATGTATTTGATAATGACTCCCGGGTAATAGGCACTGAAATATCCGAACACAAGGTCCTGGATATTTACAAGATGAAAGAGATTGTACGGGAGAAGGGTATTGAAATAGCCATACTTGCCGTACCTCCCCACTCTGCCCAAAAAGTTACGGATATGTTGGTGGGCAGCGGCATTAAAGTTATAATCAATTATACATCAGTGCCGGTCAAGGCTCCGGCAAATGTTAATGTGCAAACCACAGATCCTATTGAAAAATTACTGCACACTCTGTATTATTTATCACATACCGGATACACAAAATAATCTTTTAGTATTTATATGAATAGAATAAGAAGCTGCTTTATAACCGTAGTGATAATTATTTTCCTGGGCTCTTTGGTTTTCCTATGTGTCGCCCTTTCCGGCGAGCGCGGGGGCCCTGTATCCGGCATTTTTTCCCCTACCAAAAATTTTCTTTTCCTGGGGGTGGATGACAGGGAGGAAACCGAGTTTCAGGGCCGTACAGACACCATACTCATACTGCATATAGCAGGCTGGGGGCGAAAGGACAGCCTGCTATCCATACCCCGCGATACCAGGGTCAACCTGGAGGGGCACGGGTATAATAAAATCAATGCTGCCTATGTTTACGGCGGCAAAAAGATGCTTATAGATGAGATACATAAGCTTACCGGAATAAGCATAGATAGAACAATGCTCCTTAATTTTGAAGGGTTTAAACGCATAATAGATATACTGGGCGGGGTAACCATAGAGATAACTGAGCCCATGCACGACCCGCTTTCGGGGGCCAATTTTGATCCCGGAGTATACCATATGGACGGAGAGCAGGCCTTAGCCTATGCCCGCTGCAGGGCTACAGCGAAGGCGGACCTGGACAGGGTGGGGAGGCAGCAGGAACTGCTGGGTGAGCTTATAAGGCAGAAAGTAAGCTTCTCAACGGTTACCAAAATGCCTCAGATATTTGCGGTACTGGAACAGGAGACCGTATCAAATTTCAGCATGGTTGATTATGCTTCTGTGGGATTTCTTATGTTTTTTTCCTCTGAAGACATGAACAGGCTGACCATACCTACCGAGGGAGCTACCATCGACGGTATCAGCTACCTTATCGCAGACCCGGATGAAGTCAAGCAGTACCTTTCCGGGTATATGGAAATTGATTGAGTAAAACTTTATTATTTTTTATGATAATATAATTAGGGATTAAAAATATGATAAGTGAAGGTGATATAAGTGGTAGGAAGCGCTCCGATAAGTATTGCTAATCTATCGTTGCTTAATGAAAATAGAAATTTTTTAATTCAGGTTTCCAGAAAATCGATAAAGCTTGAAGACTTTTTAAAGAAAGAAATACCCGCCACGGATAAAGCATGGATGCCTGAGCTTAAGAGCTGGGAAATAAACAAGAAATGGCTGCTGAAGGTTAGCGATATCTGCAGGGAAGAGTACGACCAGGTATTTTTTGATTTTAACGAGGAGCTGTATGACTTAAATGATTCTGAAAATTATCAGCAGTTCAGGGAAAAAATCATTGAGGACCTGATGTAGCTCAATGACTTTTATAATTCAATAGACACTTACTATATAGGGGAAGGTATGATTCCAAGGTATACATTGAAGGAAATGGGCGCTGTCTGGGAAGATGAAAACAAGTTTTCCAAGTGGCTGGAGGTGGAAAAAGCGGTGGCCAGGGCCCAGGCAGAGCTGGGCATAATACCCGCTGAAGCAGCGGAAGATATCCAAAAAAAAGCTCAATTTAACCTCAAGCAGATCGATGAAATAGAAGCAAGGACCCACCATGATGTTATAGCATTTCTTACCAGTGTTTCTTCATATATAGGAGATTGGTCCAAGTACCTCCATTACGGGCTGACCTCTTCTGATGTGGGGGATACAGCGCTGTGCCTGCAGATAATAGATGCACTGGATATTGTAGAAGATAAAATGAAAAAGCTGACCAGGCTGCTGATAGAGAAAGCCCGCCAGTATTCCCATACGGTTATGGTGGGAAGAACCCACGGCATACATGCTGAGCCGGTAACTCTGGGCTTAAAATTCTGCCTGTATAGCTTTGAGATGGATAGGAACCTAAAAAGGATTGCCCAGGCCAGGGAAGGGATAAGCTACGGCAAGATATCCGGAGCGGTAGGAACCTATGCCAATACCCCTCCCGAGATCGAGGAGAGGGTATGCAAGTTGCTGGGGCTGAAGGCTGCAGATGTGTCCACCCAGGTGCTCCAGAGGGACAGGCATGCACAGCTTGTATCGGCACTGGCTATAACTGCTGCTACCCTGGAAAAGATTGCCCTGGAGGTAAGGAACCTCCAGAGGACTGATGTGAGGGAAGTGGAGGAACCGTTTGCCAGGGGACAGAAAGGCTCTTCTGCCATGCCCCATAAGAAAAATCCCATAATCTGTGAAAGGATATGCGGACTGGCCAGGGTGCTGCGTTCCCATATGATTACCGCTGTAGAAAATATAGCCCTGTGGCATGAGAGGGACATATCCCATTCATCTGCGGAAAGAATTATAATACCGGACAGCTTTATACTGCTTGATTACCTTCTGGAAAAGACTTCATTTGTGGTGGGGGGCTTGAACGTATATCCATCCAATATGCAGAGAAACCTTATGAGATACGGGGGAATTATATTCTCCCAAAGGGTTCTGCTCTCCCTTATAGAAAAGGGAATGGCCAGGGACGATGCGTATGCCATAGTGCAGGAGGCGGCCCTTGATGCATGGGAGAACGAAAAAAGCTTCAAGGACAATATACTGGCCAGCAAGGATATAGGCAGGTACATGGATAAAGGAAAAATAGAAAAACTATTTGATGTAAATTACCATCTGCGTTATATTGAAAAGGTTTTAAAAAGAATGGATAAGATAGACATTTAGGCGGGCACCGCTTAAGGTGTAAGGAAATTTTACCAGGATAGGGTTTTGTGATATATATGTATACATGCAAGATCAGGGAAGAATGTGGTATTTTTGGGATATATGCGCCTGGGCGCAATGTGGCCGAGATAATTTTTTACGGCCTCCAGGCTCTTCAGCACCGCGGCCAGGAAAGTGCGGGCATTGCCGTATCGGATAGGGAAAATATCCTTATATTCAAAGACCTGGGGCTGGTATCCCAGGTCTTTAATGAGAAGAACCTGGCACCCCTGCAGGGGTATCTGGGCATTGGCCACACCCGCTATTCCACCAAAGGGCAGAATATATGGAAAAATTCCCAGCCCCTGTACAGGATGTTTGGAAACGAAAGTTTTGCCATTGCCCACAATGGCAACCTTATAAATTCAGAACTGCTGCGGCAGGAACTAAAAAGCAAGGGCTCGGTGTTTGAGACCAGCTCAGATACCGAGGTTATCGCTTCGCTTATTGAAAACTCCAGCAAAGATAGCATAGAAGATGCGGTGAGGGAGGCCACCGAGCGTATAAAGGGCTCCTATTCTCTGGTGATCCTTACCAGGGACAAGGTTATGGCGGTAAGGGATCCGCATGGGTTCAGGCCGATGGTTTTAGGAAGCCTGGACGGAAACTATATTATTGCATCAGAAACCTGTGCGCTGGATATTGTAGACGCTGATTTTGTGCGGGAGATAGACCCTGGAGAGTTTGCCATTATTGACGGCAACGGCTTAAGGTCCCAGATGCTTCTGCCGGTGGACCGGAAGTCTTTGTGCGTGTTTGAGATGATATATTTTGCCCGCCCGGACAGCTACATAAACAAAAAGAACATGTTTGAGGTAAGGCACAGGATGGGCCGGGAGCTGGCAAAAGAGTCTCCTGCAGATGCGGATATAGTCATATCTGTTCCTGATTCGGGAACTCCTGCTGCCATCGGCTATTCTGCGCAGTCCAGGATACCTTATGCAGAAGGATTTATAAAAAACCGTTATATCGGAAGGACTTTCATCCAGCCCAGTGAAGAGATAAGGGAGGTAGGGGTAAGGCTTAAGCTCAATCCCCTAAAAGACATTATAAAAGGCAAGAGGCTGGTAGTGGTAGATGATTCCATAGTAAGGGGCACTACCTCCAGACAGATAGTTAAGATGCTTTACGGGGCAGGAGCAAAAGAAATACATATGAGGATAAGCTCTCCCCCTCTTATTTATCCCTGCTACTACGGGATAGATATGGCCACCAGTAAAGAATTTATTGCCAACCATAAAACAATAGAGGATATAAGGAAGTTTCTGAAGATAGACAGCCTAAAATACCTTTCCATAAAAGGCCTGCTGAAGGCAATCGGGGAATCCAAGAACAGCTGCTGCCTGGCATGCTTTAATGGGGCGTATCCCGTAGAGATCCCTGCAAACTTAAAGTATGACAAATACTCAATGGATGACCGGAAGGTTTCTTCCAATGCCTGAGAAAGATAAAAAGTACTCTTATGCTGATTCAGGGGTGGATATAGGCAGGGCAGACAGGGCATTGGAAGGCTTGAAAAATTCAATTACCTCCACTTTCTCCGACCGGGTATTAAACGACCTTTCTTCTTATGCCGGCCTGTTTGAAGTAGACCTTAAGGGCTGTAAGAGGCCGGTTTTGGTCTCTTCCACCGACGGGGTGGGCACCAAGCTGCTCCTGGCAAAAGAGGCAGGCAACTACACCAGCATAGGCCAGGACCTGGTGGCCATGTGCATCAATGACATACTTTGCTGCGGGGCTGTGCCGCTGTTTTTTTTAGACTATATTGCCTGCGGAAAAATAAATGAAAGGCTGATAGGCCAGATTATAGATTCCGTTTCTGCCAGCTGCAGGACATGCAATACCGCCCTTATTGGTGGGGAAACCGCTGAAATGCCGGGGATGTATGGCCCTGATGATATCGATCTTGCCGGTTTTGCGGTAGGCATTGTAGAGAAAGGGGAAATAATAAGCAGGGAAAAGGTAAAAAAAGAAGATATTCTTATAGGTATTGGCTCCTCCGGTCTGCACAGCAACGGTTTTTCCCTGATAAGGAAGATAATCGCTGAGAAAAACATACCGCTGAAGGAGCAATTCGGCAAAAAGACCCTTGCCGCGCACCTCCTTACTCCTACCAGGCTGTATTATCCACTCATACACAGGCTGCATACAGAAGGTGTAAGCCTTCACGGTATCGCCCACATAACCGGCGGCGGTTTTTATGGAAATATAAACAGGATCCTGCCTTCAGGCCTGGATGCCTGCATAAATGAAGGCAGGTGGCCCATACATCCTGTTTTCAGGTTTTTCATGGACAGGGCAGGCATAGACAAAGAAGAGATGTACAATGTTTTTAACATGGGGATTGGCATGGTTTTGATTGCCGGGGAAGAAGAATTTAAAAAAATTGAGCGAGCAGCAGGAAATACGGGGGATAAAGCTTACCGGATCGGCTACATTAATAAAGGCAGCGGGAGGGTAAAGATTGAGTTCAGTTAAGAATCCCAAAAGGCTGGCTGTATTCGCATCCGGTTTTGGGTCAAATTTCCAGGCCATAAATAATTATATAAATAACCATCCCGTAAACGGCTGCATGGCCATGGTTTTTAGCAACAATCCCCGGGCTTATGTTCTGGAAAGGGCGAAGGAACAGGATGTAGGCACCTATGTGCTGGAGCCCAGGGACTTTAAAAACAGGGAAGAGTATGACCGGAAGGTAGCAGGCATAGTAAAGGAAGAAAAAATTGATTTGATTGTGCTGGCAGGCTATATGCTGCTTCTCACCCCATGGTTTGTAAACCAGTTTAAAAACAGGGTAATAAATATACACCCGTCGCTCCTGCCTTCTTTTAAGGGTACCAGGGCCATTGAGGATGCTTACCGCTACGGAGTTAAGATAACCGGGGTAACCGTTCACTTTGTGGACAGCAAGCTTGATCACGGCCCCATAATACTCCAGAAGGAGGTACCGGTTAAAGATTCTGATACCCTGGAGGATTTGGAGGAAAGGATACATCAGGTAGAGCATAAGCTTTATCCAAAAGCTGTTGAGTATTTCTGTAACCGAAGACTGGAAATCAGGGGAAGGAAAGTAATTATAAGGGAATTAGAAAAGGGGTAAGCATGTCAGTAAGAATAAAGAGGGCGCTAATCAGCGTTTCAAACAAAGAAGGCGTGGTTGATTTTGCACAAAGCCTGGAGAATATGGGAGTAGAGATTTTCTCTACAGGGGGGACATACAAAAAACTTGCCCAGAACGGCATACAGGTAAAAAAGGTAGAAGAGATAACCGGTTTTGCCGAGATGCTTGACGGCAGGGTAAAAACCCTCCACCCGCATATACACGGAGCACTTCTGGCAGACAGGAGCAATGAAAAGCATATGGAACAGGTAAGGCAGATGGGGCTAAAACTTATAGATATGGTGGTGGTTAACCTCTATCCATTCAAGGAAACCATTTCCAAGCCAGGGGTCAGCCTGGCGGAAGCAGTAGAGAATATAGATATAGGCGGTCCTACCATGATAAGGAGTGCTGCCAAGAACTATAAGAGCGTGGCAGTAGTAGTAAATCCTTCCGATTATCCCATGGTAGTAGAAGAGATGAAAGAGGATGATGGCCAAATAAGTGAGAGAACACTATTTGAATTATGCATCAGGGCTTTTGGGCATACCAATGAGTATGATAGAGTAATCCACGGCTATTTTTCAAGGGTCCACTACGGCAGGGATGATACATTTAAAAGCCGCCAGGGGGACTTCAAGGATAAAATATGCATAGATTTGGAGAAGATACAGGACTTAAGGTACGGGGAAAACCCGCATCAGAAGGCGGCTTACTATAGTTTGGGGCAAAGCGGAACCGGAAGCCTGGTAAATGCGGAACAGCTTCAGGGAAAAGAGCTGTCATACAATAACATACTTGATGTAAATGCTGCCTTTAATATAGTAAAAGAGTTTAAAGAAATATGCGTGTCGGTAATAAAGCATAACAATCCCTGCGGTGCAGCTGTGGGAGAATCTGTGGCTGAAGCTTACCAGAAGGCCTACAGCACCGATCCAGTATCAGCGTTTGGCAGTGTGGTGGCCTCTAATGCAGAGTGGACCGCTGAAGCAGCAGAGTTTCTTTCTGACAAGTATGTGGAGGTGCTTATAGCCCCTCATTTTGAAAGCGGCGCTCTTGAAATTTTGGGCAAAAAGGAAAACCTGAGGGTTCTAAAAATTGATTTTGACCTGCAGGAATATATTGGCAGGCTTGAAGCAGGCCAGGTAAGCCAGGTAGATATAAAAAGTGTGGATGGGGGGATGCTGCTGCAGGACCTGGATGCGGGCAGAGATAAAAAGGAGCAGATGAAGGTGGTAACTGCAGCCAAACCTACCAAAGAACAGTGGAATGACCTGCTCTTCGGGTGGCAGATTGCCAAAAACGTAAAATCCAATTCAATTGTCCTTACCCGGGGACAAAAGACTGTAGGGATTGGTGCGGGCCAGATGAGCCGGGTAGACTCGGTAAAGATATCTGTTGACAAGTCTGAAGGAAGGGCAAAGGATTCCTGCCTGTGTTCGGATGCCTTTTTCCCATTTGAAGATGCTGTTGAACTGGCGGCAGCCAGCGGAATTTCCGCCATTATACAGCCGGGCGGATCGGTAAGGGATGCCGAGGTAATCGATGCCTGCAATAAGCATAATATCGCTATGGTATTTACCTCAGTAAGGCATTTCAAGCATTAAAAAAAGCCCCCGGTCAGAGGGCTTTTTTAAAATAATTAGAATACACTAACCGCAAAAGGATCTTTCTGGAGTGTATTTTTTATCACATCGTCAATATTGTCTGCAAATACCAGTTCCAGGCCCTTAAGGATGTTTGCCGGTATTTCTTCAAGATCCTTTTTGTTCTTGGATGGAAGCACCACCTTGGAAAGCCCGGCTCTCTTGGCAGCCAGGAGTTTTTCCTTCAGCCCCCCGA
The DNA here is from genome assembly GCA_051744345.1 of Actinomycetota bacterium. Classification (GTDB taxonomy): domain Bacteria; phylum Actinomycetota; class Humimicrobiia; order Humimicrobiales; family Humimicrobiaceae; genus Halolacustris. Next base: position 2,598 of record JBNJCW010000050.1, on the reverse strand, counting down.
TGGGAAGTACCCTGCCCCTCAGGGTTATTTCGCCGGTCATGCCAACATCCCTTTTAACCGGGATGCCTGTAAATGCAGATATCAGCGAAGAAATGATAGCTACTCCTGCTGAAGGGCCGTCCTTGGGTATGGCTCCTGCAGGCACGTGTATGTGTATGTCTGATTTGGCAAAAAGTTCCTCATCTACGCCGAAATCCTTGGTCTTTGCACGGAGGTAACTCCTTGCCGCTTTAGCAGATTCCTGCATTATATCTCCAAGCTTGCCGGTAAGGATTAACTCCCCTTTTCCGCTATAGTAGGTAGACTCAACCAGGATTATGTCTCCGCCTACAGGGGTATACGCCAGGCCGGTTGCTACCCCAACCTTGTCTTCTTCCTCTATTTCACTGGGCTGGATTCTTGAAACTCCGAGGTAATCCCTTACCTTCTTTCTGCTTATGTTCCTGGGGTACTCTTTGTCTTCAACTATCTCCCGGGCCACCTTTTTGCAGATGGTTGACAGTTCCCTTTCCAGGTTCCTTACCCCTGCTTCCCTGGTGTATTCTTCAATAACCAGAAGGATAGCCTGTTTGTCGAATTTTATTTCGTATTTGTCTATGCCCTGCTCCTTAAGCTGTTTGGGTATCAGGAATTTCTCAGCTATGAATATCTTCTCTTCAGAGCTGTAACCGGGTATCTCAATTACCTCCATCCTGTCCCTCAATGCAGGGTGTATGGTATCCAGTATATTGGCGGTAGTGACAAACATTACATTGGACAAGTCAAAGGGAATTTCCAGGTAATGGTCCCTGAAAGAATTATTCTGTTCAGGGTCAAGGACCTCCAGCAATGCCGATGAAGGATCTCCCCTGAAATCAGCTCCCACCTTGTCTATTTCATCCAGCATAAACAGGGGATTGTTCGTACCGGCCTGCATCAGGCCCTGGACAATCCTTCCCGGAAGGGCTCCTACATAGGTTCTCCTGTGCCCCCTTATTTCTGCTTCATCCCTTATTCCGCCAATGGACATCCTGATGAATTTTCTGCCCATGGCTTTGGCGATGGACTGGCCTAGTGAAGTCTTGCCCACGCCCGGCGGGCCCACAAAACAAAGGATAGGGCCCTTGGTGGTTTTGCCCTTGAGCTTCCTTACTGCCAGATAGTCAAGTATGTGCTCTTTGACTTTTTCCAGGTCATAATGGTCCCCGTCAAGCACTTCCTTGGCCTTCTTTAAGTTAAGCACATCCCTGGTTTTCTCCGACCAGGGAACGTCCAGCATTGTATCTATATATGTCCTCACATAAGAGTATTCCGGTGACATGCTGGGTATGCTTTCCAGCCTCTTGACCTCTTTTTCTACTTTTTTCCTGGCTTCAGCCGGAAGCTTCTTGGCTTTAATTTTCTCTTCATACTCTTTTACTAAAGCTACGCTTTCATCTGATTCTCCCAGCTCATTCTTTATGGCCTTAAGCTGCTGCCTGAGGTAGTATTCCCGCTGGGTTTTTCCTACTTCTTTCTGCACCTTGTCTCTTATCTGTGACTGCACCTCAAATTTCTTAAGCTCCTCGGTAAGGTAATCAGTTAATTTCTTGAGCCTTTTTTTTAGGTCCAGCTCTTCAAGTATTTGTTGCTTGGCGCCGGTAGATGAAAGAAGATAGGAAGCAAACAGGTCTGCCTGAACCTCCGGTTTGGAAATATTTGTTGCAGCCACCACAAAGGCGGTGGGAAGGGGTATTCCCAGCTGTATGAATTTTTCAACCTGCATCCTTACGGTTGTATTAAGCTTTTCAAACTCCTCATCCTGGGTGTAGGGTTCATCTTCTAAAACTTCAATTGCGGCCCTGAAGTATTTATCGGTTTGGGTAAAGTATTTTACCTTTACCCTGGAGATTCCCTCCACTACGCATTTTATTTCATCCTCAGAGCTTTCCACTACCTGCTTGACCACACATGCTGTTCCCACCTCGTAAAGGTCGTTTTTGTCCACATCTTCCTTATCCTGTTCCTTCTGGGCAACCACCACTATTATTTTATGCTCTTCTGTTGCACTCTTGACCGCTTCCAGGGATTTTTTTCTCCCTACTATCAGCGGGGTGGAAAGATAAGGAAACACTACACTGTTTTTTAGGCTTAACAGCGGCAATTCCTGCGGTATCTTAATTTTGTCTTTATCATCTTTTGCCATGATTTATATCAACTCCCATTTTTATTATCATTTTATAAAATAAAACTACTGCAAATCCGTTTTTTATGCAAACATAAAAAACTTTAGCTTGTTAATTATAACAGAGATTATCAATAATTACTAAAATATTTTCTTCATTTAGTAAAAACATTTTTCACTTAAAGTGAAATCAGAATGATTATATACACCTTATTATAGAATGTCAAATATAGTATAATAGGCTGATGTCATTTTACGGCAGGAAGAGGAGCAGATTTAATGAAAACATATATTGACTGTATACCCTGCACATTTGAGCAATGCATTAATACCCTCAATATATCAAATGTAGGCAACGGGGTAAAAGAGGAAACCATAAAGGTTTTGCTAAAAAGAATGGAGGAAGTTGATTTCAGCCTTCCTCCTGCACAGAACTCAGACCTTGCCTATATGGT
>JBNJCW010000049.1:0-14610 GCA_051744345.1 Actinomycetota bacterium | reverse complement strand
TAATATAGATTATCGATAATCACTTAAAAATTCAGTTATGAAAATATTCTAATTTAGCAACAGGATCTAGGTTAAAATTTTGTCTATTGTCCTCAACAAAAATAAAAATCTCATCCAGTTCTTCCAAAATGGTTCCATTTTCCGAACAAAGGCCCACCAAATACCTTTTTATCTTTATTACCTGTATGCTCGAACAAGATAAACCAGCAGCATTTAGAGAAATATCAATTGTTTTTAAATTTAGTTTTTTGCTAAAATGTTATATCATTAGTTTAATCTTTAAAATGAAGAAGATAGGACTAGATAAAGAAAAGAAGAAGTATGTAACCGGGTCAGGTATTGGATGCGCCGGTCTGGTGCTAATCTGCATGATTGCTTTTTTGGTGATTGCTTTAATTCAGCAAAGAAGCACGGGATTAGTAATAGTGCTTTCTGTATTGCTGGGCCTTATAATTTGTTTGTTTTTATATATATTTCTGAGGATAAGCAAGGAAAAAAAATAATATTTGTAGATTTAGGTAAAATTACCTACACTTTTAATTAAGGAATAAGGTAAGGAGAAAGAAATGACTAGTTTAGAAATAGTAGGTTTAGTAGCGATAATACTTATGTCCGCATTCTCTATAGTAGCTATAATAATAGCTGTGCCCCTGTTTAAAATTCTGGTAAAAGCGAATCATATTGTGGGCAGCCTGAATAGCCGGATTGATCCCATGGTAGGGGAATTAAATTCAATTGTAGGCAACCTCAATACAGAAGTTGCTTCCATAAATGACATAACCCAGAGCGCCGGATCAATAGTAGAGCAGCTGGAAAAGATTATAAGGCTGGCTAGGATAATTATAACCAGCCCTATCATAAAGGTTATTAGTACTACTGCCGGGATAGTAAGCGGCATGAAAAAAACTAAATCCGGTAAGTAAATTCTGGAGGTGAATAAAAAAATGGAAAAGAAGGATTTAGGCTTTATAATAGGAGGAGCGCTGATAGGGGCAGGGATAGGTTACATTATAAAAAGGATTGGTTTACCTAAAATAATGGATGCCCTGAAAGAGCATGACATAATACCGGAAAACTTAATCAATATAGTTGACCAGTTAAAGGATAGCGGGTCCAGTTAATAGGGGAAAACCTTAATCTTATTGTACTTATCCATATTTAACCTGTATTCAGTTTCAAGGGAATTAAAAAGGTCAAGGTATTGCTCCAGGTACCTGATGAGCAAAAATTTGCCCCTTACTGTTTCCTTGGCCTTTGCACCCATCTCCTTCCGCAGTTTTTCATCTTTTATAAGCTCAACGATCCTTTTTGCCGTTTCCTCTACTGATGATACCAGGTATCCATTAACCCCGTCTTCTATCTGGTGTACTATGCCTCCTGCTCTGCCTCCTATAACTGCAGATTCTTTCCACATTGCTTCAGTGACTGTGAGCCCGAAGCCTTCTTTCAGGGATTTTTGGATAACCACGGCTGCCTTGCTCTGCAGGCCATTTACCAGGGCTGAGTCCTGGTGGCTTAAGATAAAAATATGGTCGTCTTGGTGTTCTAGGAGATTTTTGTAAATCTCTTCTCCTTCAGGGTCATCGGTAGCAATGTTTCCCAGTAATACCAGGTTGCAGTCTACTTCTTTTCTGGCAATATTGAATGCTTCAATCACCCCTTCAGGATCCTTCCATTTATCGAATCGTGATATCTGCACAACCAGGGGAAGGTTGGTGGGTATATTATGGTGCTCAAACCTGTCCAGTATTTCTTCATCGCTGAGTTTTTTGTTCTTCACGCAGAAAGGATCAATGGCAGGCATAAAAAACAGTTGCGGGGGTTTTATGTTTTGCTTGTACTCCTTTAAGGTCAGTATTACCGCATCATAACCCTGGATATAGGTTCTAAGATAATTGAAAAGTTCCCGGTGGGGGTCAGAGAGGTCTATATGGCACCGCCATATCCAGGGCTGGCTCTTTTCATAAAATTTAATCAGGCCGAGCGGCTGGGGATCATGAACAATTACATAGTGGTGGTTCATCGTATTCCGTACAGAGTTTTCGAAAAGGACCCTTTCGTAGATATCTTTTTTTAATTCTGTAAGGTGTATGTCTCCTCCCTGCAGGGCATTGTGCATTTTTTTGGTTATGCTGAAGAAATCAGGGGAGCCCTGTATTACTCTCCACTCAGCCTCAATTCCTATGCTGTTCATAAGCAGGGTAAGCGGGGAGAGCATCTCTGCAACGCCTCCACCGTAAAAGGTGGAATTAACATGGGCTACATGTAGCCCTTTTAATGGTTTTGCCTTTTGTTTTATCCTTTCTATTGATTCATCACCTATGAATTCCCTGTAGTCATCTACATGGATAAGTTCTTGCTGATAATTCATAATCCTTCCTTCTTTTTTTATTTTTATATAGAATTATAGAAAAAATTCGTGTATAAATCTAAATAAATAATTTTAGAGGGTGGTTTGGATTTGAAAAACAATAAGGTAAGGGCGGTTACAGCCATAGCTGTTTTTGTGTTTATGGCGTTTTTTAGCATCAGTTGTATTTTAACCGATATAATTACCGGGAGGCAAAATATGGAAGAAGAAGAAGTTGAAGATATTAATCAAAATGAAACCCCGGTGCATGATAACTATACCGAAAATATTAAAGGTTTCATAAAGCAGCTGAGAGAAACTATGGAAGAAGGCCGGGAAGCGGTGGCAAAATTTGAACAAAAAGAGCTGGGCATAAGAGATATGGATGATTATATATATGATTATATAGAAACAGTCGAGGGCATTAATCAGGAGTATATTGAAATTACCCCTCCCCAGGATGCGCAGGCAATCCACCGGAGTTTTGGGGAGGCGATGGATGAATTTCTGGCCTCGGTCCAGTATTTACAGAATTATCTTGATACAAGTATGTTTAATATAAATGAAAAAATAGAGCACCTGAAGGATGCTTATGAGAAAATAAGGCAGGGAGAAGCCTTGCTTGACGGCGTGGAGCAGCAGATAGAAGATTATTCAGGTGGTTAAAGGCTATAGATATAAACCCAGGTGCTTGGATTTTTAAATAATTTGGTCCGTGGCCGGCGGCTATAATTTTTGCTATAAGTATTTTTAAAGGTTTGAATATTGAAAATTTCTGTCAACAGGAAAAAGGATAGGCATGAGCATAGAAGAAATAAGGATAATTAATTTTGGGGATGTTTCCTGGCTGGATTCCCAAGCCATATACCATTCGGTAGCCCATGCATTCAGAAAAGACAGCACGGATACCATAACCATAATGAGCCCCACTGACACTTATGTAAGCATAGGCTATTTCCAGGAACTGGAAAAAGAGGTTGATACCGGTTTTTGCCGGGAGAATGATATACCCGTGGTAAGGAGGGAAGTAGGCGGAGGGGCGGTGCTTCTGGACAGCGACCAGCTGTTTTTCCATTATATTTTCAACAAAGGCAGGGTACCCAGGGATATAGGTGAGGTTTACAAGAAGTTTTTAGCTCCGGTAACCGGCACTTATCAGAGGCTGGGGCTTGATGTCTATCACCGGCCCATTAATGATCTCCAGATTGAAGGCAGGAAGATCGGAGGAACTGGAGCTGTTGAAATTGGGAATTCCACTGTTGTGGTGGGAAGTTTTATGTTTGATTTCAATTACGGGCTGATGCCCAGAATACTCAAGGTTCCTTCTGAAAAATTCAGGGATAAAATCTACCGGAATGTTACAGAGTATGTTACCAGTATAAAGGGAGAGTGCCAAAGGCGAAGGATACCTTTGCCCGGAAGAGAAGAAGTGGCAAATACTTTTTTAGAAGAAGTGCAAAAAGGTTTTGGGAGAGGAATATCCTTCGATAGCGGGCTAAACAGCAGAGAAAAAGCGCATCTTGAAATTATGCGGAAGAAACTGATTTCAGAAAGCTGGCTGAAGAAAAAGGGGAAGTTTTATGACAGGAAAGTAAAAATAACCGCAGATGTGAATGTTTATGAAGGAAACTGCAAATGCCCCGGAGGCCTGATAAGGGTAACTGCTGCCATCAAAAACGATGTTATTGATGATATAAGCATATCTGGAGATTTTACCCTTATCCCTAACCGGGGATTGAGCTTAATGGAGGATACCTTGGCTAAAACAAGATTGGAGAAGGAAATTATTTCAAAAAAGATTGAACAGTCTTACAAAAAATACGGAATTAGATCCCCGGGAGTCACTCCGCAGGATTTTGTTGAGGCCATAATAAGTGTACTTAAAGGTTGCTTTTAATCTGTTTTCTTGAAATCAAGGGCTGCGGAATTTATGCAGTACCTTAAGCCCGTGGGCTTGGGACCGTCTCCAAAAACATGTCCAAGGTGGCCTCCGCAGTTTGAACACATTACCTCTGTCCTGGACATTCCGGCACTGTTGTCCTCCCTGGTTTTAACATTGTTTTTGTCTACACAGTCATAAAAACTGGGCCATCCTGTGCCGGATTTATATTTTTGTTTCGAGCTGAACAAAAGGTTGCCGCATCCTGCACAGTAATATTTGCCCTTCTGCATATTGTTATAGTATTTATTGGAGAAGGGAGGCTCTGTCCCTTTTTCTGCCAGCACATGGTATGCTTGAGGAGATAAATTTTTTTTCCACCGGTCTTTCTTTCTTTTGTCCATGGTAATTTTTATTTTTTAATTAAGCTAATTATATCAGATTTTCTAATTTATCTACCAGCATGGAAAAATTATGTAATGCCTTATCCACCGGCTGGGGGATGGTCATATCTATCCCTGCTTTTTTTAAAAGGTTGATAGGGTAATCGGAGCCGCCGCTAGACAGAAAGTCGATGTATTTGTCTATATTGCCTGTATTTTTTAACATGTTTTCTGCCAGTGCTGATGCAGCGCAAAACCCGGTAGCATATTTATATACATAAAAGCAGTTGTAGAAATGGGGAATCCTTGCCCATTCCATCTCAATTTTTTTATCTATGACTATATTGCTTCCATGGTATTTTTGATTCAGGCTGTAATATATATCTGAGAGGTTGTCTGCAGTAAGGGGTTTTTGGTTCTGGGACTGCGCATGTATTTCTTTTTCAAACTCGGCAAACATGGTCTGCCTGTATACGGTATTCCTAAACTGCTCAAGATGGTGATTGAGTATATATGTTTGTATCCGGTGATCCTGGTATTTTTTCAACAGGTGCCCGGTTAGCAGAATCTCATTTAGGGTGGAAGCTATCTCTGCTATGAAAATAGAGTAGGAAGCATTGATATAAGGCTGCTTTTTATTGGAAAGGTAGCTGTGTGCTGCATGTCCCATCTCGTGGGCTATGGTAAATATATTATCCAGGTTTTCCTGGTAATTTAGGAGTATATAGGGATGGCAGTCATAACAACCCCATGAGTATGCTCCGCTGGTTTTGCCCCTGTTTTCCAGCACGTCTATCCACCTTCCGGAATATGCCTGCTCAATTATGGAACTGTATGCGGTTCCCAGCGGATACAGGCTTTCCTTGACCATTTCAGCAGCCCGGCTGTATTCATAACCGATATCTATATCATCGGTCAGGGGGACATAAAGGTCATAGGTATGTATATTTTTCAAACCCAGGGCTTTTTTCTTTATCCCTATATATTTATGCAGGGGTTCAAGGTTCCGGTTAACTGACTCTATGAGGTTATCATATACAGATAAGGGAATATTATCATCAAATAGGGCAGCCTGGAGCGTGGAGCCATACCCCCTTACATTTGCATAATAGGAGTCTTTTTTGAGGCTGTAGGCAAGGGTTGAAGCAATGGTGTTTCTCTGTTTATGATATGCATCATAAAGCTTGTTGAAAGCCTGTTTCCTTACCGTTGGGGTTTTACTTTCCATAAATTTTTTGTACCTCCCCTTGGTAAGCTCTACCAGGTTGTTTTGTTCATCCCTTATCTTGGGGAATTTTATATCCGCGTCATTTATCATGTTAAAAATATGTCCCGGTGCCCTGGCTATCTCGCCGCTTAAGGCTAGAATTTTTTCTTCTTTCTCCGAAAGGATATGCTTTTTTTTCCTTATCAGGTTATCCAGAAAATGGCTGTATTTCTTAAACTTTTTATCCGGTTTTATTTTATTTAATCTGGTTTGGGGTATTGAGAGTATCTCCGGTACCAGAAATGAAGTCACTGAATCAAATTCAACCGCAAGCGTTTGGGCCCTGTCCAGCATCGCCTGGTATTTGCTATCGGTATTATCTTCGTCTTTTTTGATATGGGCATAGAAAAACAATTTTTCTACCGCCTGGCCTAATTCCTCATAAGAGCCCAATGCATCCAGAAGGTTCTTTTCTTTTCCGGATAAGGTACCTTTAAATTTCAGCAAACCTTTAAGTCTTTTTTTTGTATTTTTAAAGTCATTTTCCCATTCATTGCCGCTTATATAAATATCGGAAGTTTTCCATTTAAGGTGGTTTGGCACCTCTTTTCTTTCCGGCAGGCTTTTATTTTTAGTCATCAGATGCATATCCCTTCTAAATTTATTAAATAATGGTATTATAGGATAAATTTAGAGTTTAATTAAACGGTTTAATTTAAAACATACTCTGTTTGAATTTTACCTATGCGGACTGTATAATGAATTTGGTTTTTTGGCAATTCAATTTCACCTTACAGGAAGGGTTTTTTTGGAGAGACGGGGCAGGAAAGAATCAATTATCACCCTGATTATCATGATTATAATTGCGGCTGTAATAGTTAGCTGGATAGCTGGTCTATGGAGCTGTGAGATGGGCAGGAGGGATTTAACCGAAGAGCAGAGGCTCTCTATTGCAGACTATGTAAATTCTGTTTCTGTGCTTGTTCAGCAGTCAAACAAGGTTTCATTTAACTTTTTTATAATCCTGGACAGGGTAAGGAACACTTCCAGGGAAGAACTGGATGAAAGCCTTTTGGATATAATCGAGGAGAGCACGGTAATCGTTGAAAACTGTAATGAGCTTAACCCCCCGGAGACATTTGAGGTTGCCCATGGCTTCCTCAAGCTTGTATTTCAGACCAGGAACAAGGCATATGAAATATTTAAGCCTGCGCTGTCTAATGCCCTGCAGGACATAGATTTAGATATATCAGCTTCACAGATGACCAATGCTTTCCTGTATATGTTTATGAGCGATGAGATATATAAATATTTTCAGGATGAACTGCAAAAAGCTGGTGAAAATCTGGGGATAGACAACCTTACCATAATTGATTCCACGGTGCTGACAGATAAAAACCTAACTGATACCCAGAATGTGTCTGCTTTTATAGCTGATTTGAAGACTGTTACCACCCTGCAGGAAAGAAGGGGGGTTGCGGTGGTTGCCCAGAGCATAGAATTTAATCCCAGGATTATAAATGAGCAGGGGGACTACCTGATACTTTCCAAAGGCTCGGAAATAAGTGTTACCATCTCGATTGAAAACCAGGGAAATGTTGTTGAAAGGGATGTTCCCGTGATTATGACCTACCGTACCCAGGACAGCCCGGTAGAAGAAAAAAACTATACCATTACCAGCATAAATCCCGGGGAGCAGAAATCGGTTACCATTACCGGATTTCCTGCTTATCCGGGGAGAAGGTGCGAGCTGGAAATAACGGCCGGACCGGTGCCGGGTGAAGTATTGCTGACCAATAACACGCAGTCTTACAGGTTTATGATGGAAAATTAATGGAAAGGAGAACAAGTGAAGATAAAAAAAGACATAGAATACGGAACCACCATAGCGCTTTGGGGCCCATGCCCTGACCGTTTCCTGGCCCAGGGTTACAGAAAAGATACAACCTTTGAGCAAAAGATAGAGCTAATATCGCAAATCGAAGAAATCAAAGGAGTCGATCTGTACGGTGACTGGGATGTAAACATGAACAATGTGGACAAGGTCAAAAAAACACTGGATGAGGCCAACTTAAAGACGCTTATAGTAACTGCAGATGTTAATTCTATTCCCGAGTTTGGAAGGGGTTCGGTTGCTTCTCCACTCAAGGCTTCAAGGGAGCTGGGCTGGCAGAAAGTAAAAGAGGCCATTGATATGGCAGAGATACTTGGCTCGGAGATGGTTGACCTTTGGTTTGGCCAAGACGGCTATGATTACTCATTTCAGACAGATTACCTCTGGGGCTGGGAAAGGATAATACAGACCATAAAAGATGCAGCCCATTATGCCGGTAAAAAAGGCATAAAAATTGCCCTTGAATACAAGCCCAGGGAGCCCAGGACCCATATCTATACCGCTACCGCAGCCAAGATGCTTTTTGCAGCCGGCCAGACCGGTATGGATAATGTCGGCATTCTGATAGATACAGGACACGGGTATACCGCCGGTGAAAATATCTCCGAATCTGTGGCTATCTGCAAGCTGGCTGGAGACAAGCTGTTCTATGTTCATGTTAATGACAACTACAAGGTTTGGGATGATGACATGATGGTCGGTTCTGTTCATCCCTTTGAAATGGTTGAATTTTTATACTGGCTGGAGAAAACCGGATATGAGGGGCCCATAGTGCTGGACATGTTTCCTTTCCGGGAAGAACCGCTGGCGGCAGCACGGGAATCAATTGATTTCATAAAACAGATAAGAAGGCTTTTGGAAGGTATTGAGGAAGAAGAGATAGAAGAGCTGTTCAGGAAACAGGATGCGGTAGAGGCAATGAAATTTTTAAGGAAAAATATTATAAGGTAATTTCTGTAATTTTTTAGAACAAAAAAATCATAAAAAAAGGTTTCCTAACCAGGCATTATAAGTTATAATTGTCTGCAGTTTTGGTATTTAGAGAATTGATTTATGGAAGAAAAACAGAGTAAGTCGTTTACGGTTCTGTTAATATCTGATGCAAAGTCAAAGATAAAAAAATTTAAAATATCTTATAACCTCTTAAGGGCTTTATTTGTAATTGCAGTGATAATTCTTGCTGCAGCAACAATACTTGTATCCAACCTTTATATAACCCGCCAGAAGCTGGAAGAGAAGATAGCTGAAATAGAGAGGATAGAATACAAGATAAATTACAAGGTTGTGGAACTGGATAATTTGGAAAGGAAGACCTCCGAAATCGAGACCAAAACCAAAATCCTGGAAAACTATTTAAAGGAAGTAGAAGAGCTTGACAGGGTAGTAAGGGATATAACCGGCGAGGGAGGTTTTGATAGCGAGGTGGCTGTATATACCACTGATCTTAATGCTGATATTGATCTTGAAAACAATCCTGATGAAGTCTTCTACTACGGGCTTGACCAGGAAAATGAGCTGGATGATATAGATGCTTTACTGGACGAGCTTCTGGAAGTGGCGCCGGAAATGCAGGAAAAACTTGCTGAAGACAAGGAAAAGATTGAGGACTATGTTTACCTGATGGAGCATACCCCATCAATGTGGCCTACCTGGGGAAGGGTTACCTCCCTTTTCGGGGAAAGGAGATGGGGTTCCATACACAAGGGGCTGGATATAGCTAATAAGACGGGAACACCTATAGATGCTACTGCCAGCGGAGTGGTAATATATTCAGGCTATCACGGCGGCTATGGAAATAAATTAATGGTTCACCACGGTTTTGGCTATACTACCGTTTATGCACACCTATCCAGGATGATGGTAGATGTAGGGGATGAGGTAAAGCAGGGAGATACTATAGGGCTTATGGGAAATACAGGCAACAGCACTGGCTCACACCTTCATTATGAGGTGCTGGTGGGCGGGATACCCAAAGACCCAATGGATTTTCTGCCATAAAGGAAATTAATCGGGGATTTGGAAACCGTATTATCAGTAGATAAATTAACAAAAAGCTACGGCAGCCTGGCTGCGGTAGATGAAGTAAGCTTTAAGGTTAAAAAAGGCCAGATATTTGGCTTACTTGGCCCCAATGGAGCAGGCAAAACCACCACAGTAGAGATGATAGAGGGTTTGAGAAAGCCCGATTCTGGAAAGATTTTAATCCAATCCATAGACTCCTTAAAAGATGGCGAGAAGATTAAGCAGATAATCGGGGTACAGCTTCAGAGTACTGCCATATATGACAAGATAAAGGTAAAAGAAGCCATTGACCTGTTCGGAAGCTATTATGAAAAAAATATCCCTTCTGAACAGATCCTTAAACTCATCTCTCTGGAAGGCAAGAAAAATTCTTACTATATGACCCTCTCCGGAGGACAGAAGCAGCGCCTGGCCATAGGGCTTGCTCTGGTAAATGATCCGGATATACTGTTTTTGGATGAACCTACCACAGGTCTCGACCCCCAGGCCAGAAGGAATGTATGGGGGATAATAGAGGATCTTAAAAAACAGCAAAAAACCATTTTCCTTACCACCCATTACATGGAGGAGGCAGAAAAGCTGTGCGACCTGGTAGGGATAATGGATAATGGAAAAATAATAGCCCTGGATGCCCCCCATAACCTTATAAACCAGGCGGGCCTGGATTCAACCATAGAGCTTAGGTGCAGTGAGGAGGATTTTAATGCCATTGTCCATAACATAGCGGGGATAAATAAATCTGTCAGGCAAAAGGACAGGGGCATTATATATACCCGGAAGAGTTCTTCGGTGCTGAAAGAGATTGCTCTTTTTGCGGAAAAAAATAATATACAGCTTGATGACATCACTTCCAGGAAAGCCACCCTGGAGGATGTTTTTTTAAATTTAACCGGCAAAAAACTGAGGGAGTAGGATGGAAGTACTGAAAAAACAGGTATTGCTGGAGATAAAGCTGTTTACTAGAAGGAAAGACGACCTTTTCTGGACCCTGGCATTTCCCATGTTTTTTATGGTGCTTTACGGGCTGGTGTATGGGGATCAATTCTGGGCAGACTACGGGGTAAAGGCCATAGATTATGTAACCTCCGGCCTTGTGGTCATGGCCCTTATGGTCACCGGTATTATGTCCACTGCCACCGGGCTGGTGGAAGACAGGGAAAGGGGTATATACAGGAGGTTTTCGCTTACCCCCCTAAAGAAGCATACCATAGTAGGCAGCCAGATCATACAGAGGTACATGGTTATGCTCATACAGACCCTGCTTTTGCTGGCAGTAGGTATTTTGGCATTTGGTGTGCAGATAAAGGGGAATTACTTTTTCCTCTGGATCATATTTACTCTGGGTTCACTTACTTTTTTAAGCATTGGGTTCTTTCTGGCCAGCTTTATAAGGTCTGCAAGGGCTGCCACCCCCGTATGCATGATTGTCTTTTTCATGCTGCTTTTTTTAGGGGGGATATTTTTCCCCCTGTCAATCATGCCCAACTTCCTGGAGGTTTTTTCCAGGATACTTCCCTCCACGCACTTAAATGATGCTCTACGGCTGGTTATGGTGGAAGGGGAGGCTATCGGTACCATATGGAGGGAATTGCTGGTGGTGGGGGGATGGCTGGCAGTAACCCTGGGGCTGTCCATAAAATTTTTCAAATGGGAATAAGCTGATTTCAATCAAAACAACCCCTTTATAATAGGCTGGTAATATTATATAATCTTAAAATCATTAAACCGGGATTTTTTATGGAAAAAATTGCTTATCTGGGTCCTGAGGGTACATTTACCGAAGAGGCCCTGGACAAATTTTTAAAGGGATACAGGGATATAGAGAAGATACCCCTGCCTACAGTAATAGATGTCATAAAATATGTGGATATGGGCCAGGCACATGAAGGTTTGGTGCCTATCGAGAATTCAATAGAAGGCTCTGTGAATATAACCATGGATGTGCTCACTTTCGAGAGTGAATCAAAGATTGTCAGAGAAATTACCATGCCCATAAAACACAGCCTTATAGGCAAAAAGGGGGTCAAGGCAAAAGATATAAAGAAGATAGTATCCCATCCCCATGCTACTGCACAGTGCAGAAATTACCTTTCTACGCATTTTCCGGATGTAGAAATTATCGCAGCCAACAGTACCGCCGAAGCGGTTATGAAGCTTTTGGAAACCAACAGCGATACCGCAGCTATAGGTACCAGGATTGCAGCCAGGTTATATGGGTTGGAGATAATTGCTACAGATATCGAAGATAACAAGGAGAATAGAACCAGGTTTGTTTTTGTGGGAAACTATATCCCTGCAAAGACAGGAAATGATAAGACCTCCCTGGTTTGTTTTCTGAAAAAAGATAAGCCGGGAAGCCTTTACAATATATTGAAGGAATTTGCCGAAAGAAACATAAATCTTACCCGGCTGGAGTCAAGGCCAGCCAAGAAGAACCTGGGTGATTATGTCTTTATGATAGATGTTGACGGCCATTTACACGATAAACAGATTTTTGAGGCCCTGGAGGTGCTGCGGAAAAAAGTTTATTTGGTAAAAATCCTGGGCTCATACCCAATTTTTAAAGAAAAGAAGGAGTTTTAGTTGATCGATCTGGAGCTTTTAAGGGAAAACCCCGGAATACTGAAGGAAGAAATAAAAAAAAGGGGAATGGATATTGATGTTGATTCCGATGTTGGGCTGGACCGGAAACGCAGGCAGCTTATATTCCGGGTGGAACAGCTAAGGGCAGAAAAAAATGAGGCTTCAAAGATAATACCGTCCCTTAAGGGAGAAGAGAAAAACAAAAAGATTGCAGAAATGAAAAAGCTTAACTCAGAACTCAGCCGGCTGGAAGAAGAACTGGACACTGTAGATAAGGAATTTTTTAAAAATCTTGCCGGTTATCCAAACATCTCCCATGAGAGCACTCCCGTAGGCAAGGATGAAAATGAAAATGTGGTCGAGTATTATAAAGGAGAGAAGCTGCAGTTTGATTTTGAGCCCAAAAACCATATAGAACTGGGCAGGAAACTGGACATACTGGATGACGAGAGGGCAGCCAAGGTGTCCGGATCAAGGTTTGTGTACATAAAAAATGAAGGGGCGCTGCTGGAGTTTGCACTGGTCCAGTATGTACAGAGTTTGCTCCTGGGTAAGGGGTTTGCACCCATGATTGTCCCTACCATGGTAAAATACGATGCCATGTATGGCACCGGCTTTTTCCCCGCAGAAAAAACCCAGTATTACAAGGCTGAAATTGATGACCTTTACCTGGTAGGTACGGCAGAAGTTCCCCTTTGCGCGTACCACAGCGGTGAATTTTTGGAAGCGGAAATGTTGCCTGTAAAATATTCCGGTTTTTCTACCTGCTACCGCAGGGAAGCCGGGGCCCACGGAAAGGATCTGGGGGGTATGTTCAGGGTACACCAGTTTGATAAGGTGGAGATGTTTATATTTTCCCATCCCCAAAATTCCTGGGATGAATATGAGCGCTTAAGGCAGACAGTGGAAGATATAATGGCTGGGCTGGGGCTGCATTACAGGATTATGAATATGTGTACCGGAGATATAGGCAATCCCAATGCCAAGAAATATGATCTGGAAGCCTGGCTTCCAGGCCAGCAGAATTACAGGGAGCTGGCATCCTGCAGCCATGACACTGATTACCAGTCAAGAAGGCTTAATATTAAGTACAGGGATGGAGACTACAAGGATTATGTCCATACCATGAACAGCACGGCCTGTGCAATCGGGAGGACCCTTATTGCCATATATGAGAATTACCAGACCAGGGAAGGCCACATAAAAATTCCTCAGGTACTGAAGCCCTATATGAGGGGAATAGATATTATAAAGCCAAAATAGGTTTTATTTATTTACAGATTGTGTGTATAATTATTTGCCTGGGAGGGGTGGCAGAGTCTGGTTTATTGCGACGGTCTTGAAAACCGTTGAGGGTTTATACCCTCCGGGGGTTCGAATCCCTCCCCCTCCGCCAGTGCAACCAATTCGAACTTTTATATTTATCATCCAGAAGAGCCAGAGTCTGAATCTTCGTGTGTGCAATATAATATGGTTTAAATTTGATATCACCCTTTGCTCATTGTGTGATTATACTGTTAAAATGTTCTTCATACAAATATCTTCCGGCATCGTCATATCGGTATGCTTTTAAGTTTCCTGACTTTCTCCAGTCATATACAACCCAGCGCTTTACATTTCTCTTTTCACATATTTCTCCGATCGTCAAAAGCCCTTTCTTTCTAAGCCTGGCATATCTGCTGGCAATGCCGTAGGCCCTTCGTATCACAGATACCCTTCTTGCAGTAAAGCTTTTTCCGGTTCCGGAAAGGTATCCCTTGTCATTTAAAATACCGGCTGCCTGGCCATCAGTGTGATATTCAAGCAGCCTGTCTATTTCTTTTATGACCTCCGGGCTATGTTTTCTTTCTTCCCAGACATTTTTAGCTACAGGCAGTTCATGTACTTCGGTAGCGCCGCCCCTGTAGCGTATCTTGACTTTAATGCTGCTGTCCCTTACCAGGGTGACATCTAAGATAAGAAGCCTTGCCATGCGCTTTCTGTCTTTTGACTCGGTGGTCTTTGAATTCCAGAGTTCGGGGAAATTGCCTGCAAGTTCAAGCACTCTTTTTTTCTGGTCTTCAGATATTATGAATCTGTCCTGCTCCCGCTTTTTTTCATAGTCCTTTTGTGTTTTCCTGTATTGTGCGATACTTTCGTTCCATTCCGCTTCAAGTTCATCTGCCACCAGGCGGTTTAAAGGGTCAACGGCCATATAGCGCTTTTTGGCATGCTCCATTTCATAACGGGCCTTCTCCACATGCTTAAACCTTAGGCTGTCCGCCTCTTCTATTCTTGCGGCAAGTTCTTCCT
>JBNJCW010000048.1:0-15496 GCA_051744345.1 Actinomycetota bacterium | reverse complement strand
CGGCAACTGCCAGAACCCTTTTTACCCTCGGAAGGAGCTTCGCCCCGTAATTGAAACTGGCAATGGTTGAAAATCCCTGGGTAAGCCCTATTATGGGCATCTGTATCAGGCTGAGCAGCCTGAACCCTATGCCCATCACCGCGATATAGAGGTCATTGCCGTAATAGGAAAGTACCCGGTTAAATATAAGGATTATGATGCTGGTCATGGAAGTCCTTAAAAAAGAAGGCAGCCCTATGGAAATAATCTCCCGCATTAGGGAAAACCTTAACCTAAAGCTGGAAATACCGATATTGAGAAAACTCTTTTTTCTTAGGTAGTAGGCTAAAACATAAAGGCAGCTTAAAAACTGGCTTATGATCGTGGCCACTGCAGCCCCTTTTATACCCATTCCCAAAACAAATATAAAGATGGGGTCCAGGGCTATATTGGCCGCCGCGCCTATAACCATCACATACATGGACGCCCTGGGATTTCCCTCCGCCCTGATCAGGTTATTGGCGGTAATGGAAAAAGAATAGAATACGAGCCCTATAAGTATTATGCTCATATATTCACGGGCATAAGGCATAACCTGGTCTGAGGCTCCGAAGAAAACCAGCAGCCGGTCCATAAACAGGTAACTGGTTATTGCCAGCAATATGCTTAAAAAGAAGGTAAGGACCGCTCCGGTCCCCAAGACATCGGCCGCTGACTTGCGGTCATTGCTGCCCAGCGCCCTGGACATAACAGAAGAGCCGCCTACCCCTATCATTATTCCCACAGACATCATGATCATCTGTATGGGAAAAACAATGGATAAAGCAGCAATGGCAAACGGACCCGAACCCTTTCCCACAAATATGGTGTCGGCAATATTGTACAGGGCGCCTACCACCATGCCGGTTATGGCAGGTGCCGAAAACCTGAAAAGCAGGCCGGTAATTCTGCCGTTCAAGATATGTTCTCTTTTAGGATTCATAACCCAGCCAACTATATAAGGTCATTACTGATTCGAAACCCATTGGAAGAACCGGTTCTTTTCTGCTTCATTATAGCCGACAGCACTTGATTTCCCAAAATACTGGGGCCAGGAATTGAAAGTTTCTATGCTCACATCTCCCCTGCCCATGGAGAGAAGTACGGGCAGGACCTTTGAAGCCTGGTTTACGGATATATTGGTCCATACATACTGCCTTACGGTGTTAAGGAAACCAGCCAGGTTGCCGGCATTTACAATGCTTCTTTTCTGGAAAAGCAGGTCTGCCAGAAGCATTGCCGACTGTTTTTCCCGGGCATATGCACCTCCGCCGTAAAGGGTCCTTCCTTTCCTTGCCCTGGCCAAAGCCAGCGCCTGGGTACCGTTCAGGCTGTGGGTTCCTGGTTCAAGATAACAGCCGGAGAAACTGTCTGCAATTTTTTCCTCTACGGTGGTGGTAACCCCTCCCAGGTAATCTATGAGGGCTTTATAGCCGTCAAAGTCTGTAATCACATAAAAATCGATAGGAATTCCGGTAAACTGCTCAAAAGTTCTTACCGCCAGGTCCGGGCCTCCAATAGCATTGGCAGCATTGATTTTCTGCTTGCTGTACCCCGGTATTGCAGCCCAGGTATCCCTGGGAATGGGTACCAGTATTGCCTTTCCTGTATCCAGATTTATGTGTACAAATATATTTATATCAGTCCTTCCGCTGACCCTGCCTCCCGGCCGGTCAGATGAACTGTCGTCACCCCACAGCATAAAGTTAACCTTGTTTCCGCTGCTAAAGCTTGAAGCTGTTCCCGTGCTGTTGGATACTGTGGTTATTTCACTGGAGCCGGCATAAGGGGTAATACCATAAGAAGAGCACAGCTTGGCGAATTCTTTGGAGCTGAGGAAACCATCCAGCACCTGGCTTCTGCTCTGGCCGCCAGCCATCCTTGACAGCCAGGCATTCATGCCGTATGAATCAGGCTCACGGTTAAAAAATGCCCGGTATAAAATAGTGACGAACTGAGAATTATTATAGTTTTTTGAAACAAATTCCTCGCTTAAAACAAAGTCTTTGGCCACATCTTCCCCGGTTTTGGCTCCGGTCATCAGCCTGTTTACCCATGCGTTAAGCCCATTGTGATCAGGCTGTCTGCCCAGACAGTGCACATAGAACCTGGATACAAAAGACTGCACCTGTTCGGCATTGCCTGCATCCAGGGCAACCGGGGCCAGCATTCCTGCCAGAAGCAGTACAGACAAAAAAACCGCAGCATAGGCCAAAGATTTTTTTAGCCTTCTTTTCATAGATACTCCCCACTGTTATTGTAATTTTTTCTATTATACATATAAATGCAAAAGGATTGAATTAAAATATATACCCGCAATTTTTAATTCCCAGCCTGGTCAGAGCGAAATCATATTTTACCGGGTCTTTGGGGCAAAATTTGCCGAAGGCCCGGGTAACCTCCAGCGCAGTCTTCATATCCGCCTGTTTTCTGGCAGTCAGTTGAAGTTTGAGTGAAATCCTGTGCATATGGGTATCCAGGGGAATTATCAGTTTGGATGCTTCTATCCCTTCCCAGCCGCCGGGGTCTACCCTGTCTTTTCGGACCATCCATCTTAGGTAAAGGTTAAACCTCTTCAACGCACTTTTTCCAGCTGCGTCCGGAAACAGGCTGTTGCAGAAACCCTGCGGTTTGCAGGTAAGTCGGCTGATAAAATCCTTAACCGAAGCAAGTATGTTCTCATCATCCTCCCTGTAACCCGCCAGGAAACACTCATTGAGTGAACCGTATCTCTTAACCGCATTCCTGATACAGCACAGAAGGAACCCAAGCTGGCTTCCTTCTGTAAACCGGTGCCTGAAATCAGAAAACATCTGCCCAAGTTCAGGTTCATCTGTTTTTAGTAAAAAATCACGGGGTTGGGGCCCTATCCTCTCCAGCACCAGGGACACGCTTTTAATTATCTGGGCTACCCTCCCATAAGCCAGGGAGGAAGCAATTAGGCCTGCAATTTCCCGGTCCCGGATCCAGGGATAATCATATAAAAACTGAAGGGGGTCAGGGCTTACATGTATCCGGTCATTGTACCGGTTATAAAGTTTTTCCAGCCTTTCTGCGGTAACCATCCTAGCTTAATTTAGAATGCTTTTTGGCTATGGTTTCTGAGAGTTTGTCCAGCAATCCGTAATCATCATCCCGGGCAAGCCCCTTAACCAGTACCGGCTCGATAATTTCAGCTTTCAGTGAAGAAAGGAGTTCGGATATAACCTCTGCGGTCTTTCCTCCCCAGCCGTAAGAGCCTATCAGGGACACATACCTGGTTTTGGGCCTTAATGCCTTAAGCAGGTAGGCAGCATAAACCGCCGCCGGGTGCGGGCCGGCAAGCACTGTTGGGGTGGCCAGGACAACCGTGGCAGCATCTACCAAAGCCATGGCAAGTTCTCCAAGGTCTGTCTCGGTAAGGTTGAAGGTTTTAACCCCTATTTTCTGGCTGCCTAACCTCTGGGCCAGATAATCCGCCATATTTTTCGTGCTTCCGTGCATGGATACATAAGCCAGGACCACCTCATTTTTAACACTATTCGATGTCCAGTCCCTGTATGCATCCAGAATGAAGCCATAATCTTTATAAATCTGCCCATGGCTGGGAGCTATCATATCAATATCCATCCCGGAGATCTTTTCAAGGTGTTTCTTGGCCATATTGGCAAAAGGCATCATTATTTCCGCATAATACCTCTTTGCATTCCTGTAGGTAGATTTTTGGTCCTGTACATACAATTCTTCTGAAGAGTAGTGCGAGCCCAGAAAATCACAGGGAAAAAGTACCCTGTCTTCCTTAAGGTAGGTAAACATGGTCTCGGGCCAGTGTACCCAGGGGGCGATTATAAATTCCAGGGTCCTCTGCCCCAAGGAAAGGCTGTCTTTGTCTTTTACGGTTAAGAAATCCTCTTCTTCCAGATGCAGCAGGTCTTTAAGCATTCCTTTGCATTTTTCATTGGTTACCACCTTTGCCCGGGGATATTTTTCCAGCATGTCCGGCAGGGAACCGGAATGGTCCTGCTCTGCATGATTGGATATTATATAATCTATTTCCTTTATCCCCAGCTGGTCCAAATTATTTACAAGAATCTCTGTTTTGGCCGGGTCTACAGTATCTATCAATGCAGTTTTATCCTCTCCCTTTATGAGGTATGAATTATAGGTGGTTCCGTCAGGCAGGGGGATAAGCTCATCAAAAAGCCTCCTCTCCGGATCCCTTGCCCCTACATAAAATAAGCCATCCAGTATTTTTTCGCTCATAGGTGCCTCCTTACAACTATCCTTGGCAATTATAATCGCACCCTTTTGGGGGTGCGATTATAAATATATATCTTTTTTCCAAATTTTTAAAACCCTTATTCTTCAGGACCTGAAGCAGGAGGGGTGTATACCCTTTTCCCCAGCTCCTGGTCTATCATAAACAGGGCATTGCCGCTATCGCCCATCAGCTTAAGCTTCTGGACAATTCCGTTAGCAGTAGCTTCCTCTTCAACCTGCTCGGCCACATACCACTGCAAAAAGTTATTAGTGGCATGGTCCTTTTCCCCTACAGCCATTTCTACCAGGTTGTTTATAAGGCCGGTAACTTTTTGCTCATGGCTGTACACATGCTCAAAAACTTCCAGCGGCGTCTCCCACTGCCACTGGGAAGCCTTTATGTCTTTAAGCTCAACCTTGCCTCCTCTTTCATTTACAAAATCAAAGAACTTCATTGCATGGAAGAGCTCTTCCTGCGCCTGAATCTTCATCCAGTTTGCAAACCCCGGAAGGTTTACAGACTCAAAATAAGCACTCATCGAAAGGTAAAGGTAGGATGAAAAAAGCTCTGCATTAATCTGTTCATTGATTGCACCCTCAAGTTTTTTACTGATCATTCTGACTCTCCTTTCCATAATCCATGTTTATTGCAATATTCCCTTGCGTATATATTTTTATCCTGTGAATAAAATTCAGCCTCAGGTGCTTGCCCCGGTTTCAGGAATTGCCTGCACCCCTTATCTGAGTCTATTAATTCTATCCATTCAATATAATGGGATTCTTCCATGGGATGAGCAACGCTTCCTACCTTAACCTTAATCCGGCCGCTGCCTCCTTCTATCACCGGTACATGTTTTTCCTTAGCTGCATCTACAGTGTTTTCCTTATACAGCTTCATGGGCTGTTCGCAGCATACCAATTCACCTTTGCCGGTATGAAGTACTTCCACTATATTCCCGCATACCTCGCATTTATAGATTTGTTTTTTCTCAGTCATAACAATCCCTATACCTTTCTGTGGCAAAACCACCAGTCAAAACATTCGTATTTCTTGGACTTTATTCTCTCATTTGCAGTTTTTTCATCGGTAGGAGGAGGTATGATTACTTCATCGCCTACCAATTCATTGTTAGGCCAGTTTGCAGGTATGGCCACTCCGTTTTTCTCTGCTACCTGGAATCCTTTCACCATCCTTAAAATCTCGTCCATGTTCCTTCCCAGTTCCTGGGGATAATAAAGTATGGCCCTGATTTTGCTGTGCGGGTCAACAATCAGCACCGCCCTGACAGTAGTTGTTCCCTTCCCGGGATGGATGAGGCCCAGCTTTTTAGCCACCCTTCCGGTATCATCAGCTATCACCGGAAACTGTATTGCCACATCAAGGTTTTCCTTTATCCACTGCACCCACTTTATGTGGGAAAAAACCTGGTCTATGCTAAGGCCGATAAGCTCACAATTAAGTTTTCTAAACTCATCATACCTTCTCTGGAATGCGACAAATTCAGTGGTGCATACCGGGGTAAAATCTGCAGGATGACTGAACAGTATAAACCATTTTCCTGCATAATCCACCGGCAAAGACATTTTCCCATGAGTGGTTGCTACCTCCATTTCCGGCAATACGTCCCCGATTAGAGGCATTCTATCTTCCATTCTTTTCTCCTTCTCTTATTATATTCGGACATTAACCTGTAAAAGGTTATAAGAAACTAATGATACGGAACCGGCATCAATTTAATACATTAATAAATATTATTATTTAGTAATCACTACTATATCAATAAGCTTTCAACAAGTCAACACCTACTATTATATTTCTAATATTTGTCTGATTACAATCAGAATTAAATTATGGTATTTTAAAACTAAAATAATATAGAGGAACTATAATGTATAAATATGTATACATCATTTTAATACCTTTTGTATTGGCCATAGTCCTAGCCGGCTGTACAGGACAGGAGCAACAGCCGGCTTCTGCCGCAGGGGAAATAAAAACAGATGGGACAATAGAGGAAAATGAATACCGCTATACCATTACTGACAGCACTACAGGCCTTACCCTCTACTGGTACAATGACAGCGATAACCTTTATATGGGCATAGAGACCGAAACGGAGGGGTGGCTGTCGGTCGGTTTTGACCCGGAGTTTGCCATGAAGGGTGCAAATATCATATTCTTAGCTATTGAAGATGGGCAAGCAAAGGCAAGGGATGACTACGGAACAGCCAATTTTGCCCACCAGCCGGATACTGAGCTGGGAGGCACCGATGATATGATTGAATATGCAGCAAGCGGTACAAGCTTTGAGTTTGCAATACCCCTGGACTCCGGCGATGAGTATGATAAGAAACTGGAACCGGGCAGCCAGTATGCCATTATAATGGCCGTAAACGACCGCAGTACAGACTTTGATGCAAAACATACCGCCAGGTCAAAGGCAACCATACAGCTTGACTGAATGGTGCCGATCTTATGCCTTAATATATAAAATGATTTAAGAAACTTTGGAGGAGCGTTCTGCTGCAGGATTAAAGGTTCTCAGTCAAACCTGACATCCGGCCGGTCCCTGCCCGCATAGTCAGACCAGCCCCTGCTCTCCCAGTACCCCTTGTAGTCATAATCCACGAATTCAATCCGGTTAATCCACTTGGCCCATTTCATTCCGTACTTGGAAGGAATTACCATCCTGGCGGGGAAACCATGTTCATCTGCCAGGGCCCTGCCGTTCATCTGGTAGGCCAGCATCACCCCCGGCTGTTTTGCTTCTTCAACAGTTATACTGGTAGAATAACCATCCTGGCAATAAAATACTGCTTCAAGCGCCTCTTCCCTGTACTGTACCAGGTCCATTAACTGTATAAAAGGTACGCCGGTCCATACCGCATTTCCTATCAGCTGCCCTCCCGGGGGATTAGAGATGGTCTCCAAAGTAGCATAGACAGATTCCTGTTCCATCCCCCTCAACTCCTCATAATCCAAGGTGATAGGGTTATCCACCAGCCCTTCTATAACCAGCTGCCAGTCATTTTGATCTATCTGGGGCACCATGCCTATGGAAAGGGTGAACATGCTTTGTTCCGAAGCAAACTCCAGCCACTCTGCGTCGATACGGTCCGCCTCAGAAACCATATCCTTAAAAACAGCAGTAAAACTAAAAAATACCGGGTTTTTAATCCATTTGCTGGTAAGCCCGTCATCCTGGACAATCTTTATTACTCCATCCTGGGTAGGATTCATATACTGGCCTTCCTTTTTCCATACCAGGTACGAGTCTTTCAGCTCATCCAAGGTAAAGTCTGCTGCATAGAGGTCTGTGGCATACACAATCACATACGCAGCTTCTTCTTCAATAGCAAGATCTTCCAGTACATTGGCCAGCCTTATGCCCGTGTACTCTACCTCCACCTGTTCTCCGTCAGACCGTATGCCCCGCACGGTCCTTGTTTCTGTCAGGTGGCTGTATTTTTGCAGAAGCTGGGTAAAGGTTATTTCACTTTCTGCCACCTGTCCGGCAAACATCATATTGTACTGGGGTATGGTCTCTGCAAATTCAAAATCATCTTCGATCTGGTCAATATCTATATCTTCAGGCACAAAAACCTGTACGTCCTCTCTCCTTTTTTGCAGCTCATTATCTACTATAAAGTATCCGAGGAATACCACCAGGCCTGCAATAACAAGTATGATTATAGTGTTATAAATTATTTTTTTTCTCATCTTAATGCTAATGCAAAATATGCAAAACCGCCTATAAACACTACACCTGTTACCAGAAGCAATATATCCAGGTAGAGGCCCTTAACCCTGTTTCTGGCCAGGGCAAACCTTATGCTGATAAGGGCATGGGCGGTAAAGAGAACCAGAAAACTTATATTTATATAGATCTGGTGAAGGGCATTTGCCATGCCCCTGGTTAGAAAAGTAAAGTAGCCCACCTGCCTGTATCCGGTAACCATCAGCAATATAAACAGGGGCAAGAGCAGGTAAGCAAATATGCGGTTTAATTTCCTTAAAAAATTATCCATCACTCATATCCGAAAAAATAGCCGGTAATTATGTTTCTTTTTGTCTACTCTCCCATAGCCCAGAATCACAAAAATTTCTTTTACCATGCCCCTGGCCCAGATATCATGAAAACAGCCTTATCCAAATCATGTATTTTTTTCTCAATAAAGTCAATATCGCGGAATAATGCGTAGTAAATAGCATAAATCGAATAGGCTTTGAATTAGTCCTTCATAATAAAAATAAACCAGTAAACAATATTGCCTGCAATTACTATTGCCGATAGAATGCTGGTTATGGTTAGTGATTTACTTAAATTAACTATAGATTTTTTGAGTGAAGGAGGAGGAGAGTTTGATTTTTTTCTTCCTTTAGATTCCGGATTTTACACCTTTTTCTAGCTAATTTATGACTTACAATTGCTTTATAGATAAATGAACCTAAAAAATGAAATTAACTATCAAAGAAATTTCTCCGGCCAATATTTATCACCTCAAGTATTAGAATCTTTTAAAAGACCTCTAAAAATATATAAAGCTTAAAAAACAGGTGAGGTTTAATGTTTATTCCTCATTTTTTACTCTTAAGAATTTTGCATTTATAGCTACAATTACCGTGCTTATTGACATTAAAGCTGCACCAACGGCGGGACTTAGGATTATACCAACAGGAAATAAAACGCCAGCAGCTAGAGGTATGGCAAAAAAATTATATCCAGTTGCCCAGCCTAAATTTTGAAGCATTTTCCTGTATGTCGCTCTTGAAAGACCTAAAATTGAAACAGCATCTAAAGGATTACTTCTGACCAGTATGATATCTGCTGTTTCTACAGCTACATCGGTACCTGCACCGATTGCAATACCTACATTTGCCTGTGCAAGTGCAGGAGCATCATTTACGCCATCACCTGTCATTGCAACTATAAAACCTTCGGCCTGAACTTCTTTTACTTTTTTAGACTTATCCTGTGGAAGAACTTCAGCAAAATACTCCTCAATACCAATTTCGTCCGCTACCCATTTTGCAACATCTTTATTATCACCTGTAAGCATCATCGGTTTGATATTCATCTGTTTTAATTTTTTAACAGCTTCTTTTGATTCTTCCCTTATGATATCAGCAAGAGCAATAGCACCTGCCAGCTCATTATCAATTAAGACAAATACCACGGTTTTACCCTGTGAGCTAAGGCTGCCAATCTGGGCATCATTAAATTCAATATTGTTTTCATGTAAGTAACCCGGGCTTACAACTTTTATATCCTTGCCATTTACATCTGCTTCTGCCCCTTTACCGGTTATTGCTTTAAAATTTGAGGTTTCATATTTGTTATCCACTGATTTAGCTATGGCTTTGGCTATCGGATGTTCAGACTTAGATTCTACTGAAGCTGCATATTTTAATAACTCTTCCTTTTCAATATTTTCATTTAACATAAGGACATCGGTTATGCCAAATTCACCTTTTGTCAATGTACCGGTTTTATCAAAAATTATAGCATTAATATTTCTCGCCCTTTCAAAGGCCGCACGGTTCCTTATAAGAAGTCCGCTCTTTGCTGATATTGAGGTCGATACTGCAACAACAAGCGGTACGGCAAGACCCAATGCATGGGGACAGGTTATAACCATGACCGTTACCATTCTTTCAAGAGAAAATGCAAAGTCTTTATTTATAACTGTCAGCCAAATAATGAGAGTTATAGCACCTGCTGAGATTGCGATTATAGTCAGCCAAAAAGCAGCGCGGTTTGCTATATCCTGGGTTCTTGATTTGCTTGCCTGTGCTTCTCTTACCAGTTGTATAACACTGGATAAAAAAGAATCTTTTCCAGTATTTTTGACTTCTACAGTTACAGAACCTTCACCGTTTATTGAACCTCCAATAACTTTGGCCCCAACAGTTTTTGACACCGGTTTTGATTCCCCTGTCAGCATTGATTCATTTACAGATGTTTGACCTTCCAGGATCAGACCATCTGCAGGATATTTTTCTCCAGGCTTTACCAAAATCTTATCATTATTACTTAAGTCTTCTACTGCAATATCTTCAGTTTTACCATCAGAAGTTATTCTATGAGCTTCTGATGGCATAAGTTTTGCAAGTTCTTCTAATGCTCTCGAAGCGCCCATAATGGATTTCATTTCAATCCAATGGCCCAGGAGCATTACATCAATTAAAGTCGCAAGCTCCCAGAAGAAAAACTTTCCTGTAAGTCCAAAAACAACGGCGGAACTATAAGCATATGCAACAACGATAGCAAGGGCAATAAGGGTCATCATTCCTGGCTGTCTGGATTTTAACTCACTGTATATACCCTTTAAGAAAGGCCAGCCTCCATAAAAAAATATTACAGATGAGAGGCCAAACAATACATAAACATCTCCCGGAAATTGTAGAATATTTTCTAGCCTTAAAAGGTTCTGGATTAAAGGAGATAACAATAAAACCGGTATGGTTAATATTGCGGAAACAATGAATCTTTTTCTATAATCTGCAATCATATGCTGGTGATGATCTGTATGCATGCCTTTCTTTGGCATTTCTTGTTTATGCTTTTTATGGTTTTCCATACCATTAACCTCCAGAAAATATATCAATAATATTAATTTTTAGATCAAGGCAATTGCAGGAAGCCTGGATATAATATCAATGGTATTCTTCCATATCAATAAATATACCGTGCCAGTTGTGGTACCAGACCTCACCAGTGAATCCATTTACACTCAACATTCCTGCAATATCCCCATCTTCTGTTAGCGTATGAATGGTATAATATCCATAAAATTTTTCGATTTCATCTCCCACAAATTCGCCGATATTTGCCTTAGCCAAGTATCTTTCTGCTAACTGAATGGCCCTGTCTTCACTTATGTCCATATCAATATCGTTTTGAGATAATGGTACCTGCGGATGCATACCATATTTTAGATTCCACATCATATTAGGCCCATATTCAGGAAAGATGGCACCAGTATTTTTATCCACCAGAAGCTCCATAGCACTTATTCCTGTATCCGGCTCAAAGATTTCGATATAGAAGTTTCTGGAAAACTCCATTATTTCAGCAATCTCCAAACCTGACAGATTTTTCCTTTCAAGATATTCATTGGTGAGATTCTCTACTTCTTCAAAAGAAAAGCTTGTGGCTGTACCTCTTTGCAAAAAACCTCTTGACATATGGCCTCTGTCTTCAGAACGAAAGTCGTAACCCCTGCCAGTACCAAAATTTGTTAAACTGGTACCTAGATTGCCGATAATCAGGGTCAAGAATAGTCCAAGTATGCCTATTACTAATAATACTGCAGACGATATTAAAAGTTTTTTCATTTACCCGATATCCTTCTTTATGGTTTCAAATTCATCTTTGGTAATCTCTCCCCTGGCATACCTTTCCTTTAAGAGCTCCAAGGCATTTTTTGTTT
Organism: Actinomycetota bacterium; assembly: GCA_051744345.1. Lineage (GTDB taxonomy): Bacteria > Actinomycetota > Humimicrobiia > Humimicrobiales > Humimicrobiaceae > Halolacustris. Next base: position 3,805 of record JBNJCW010000048.1, on the reverse strand, counting down.
GAGGTCTGGGACTTCCGCCAGAATTATAGCTTGCTTTTTTTACCAGCCATACAATCAGCAGTATAATTGCAATAATTATAGCTATGATAAAAATAAAGAAAAAAATCATCCAGATAAGTCCGCCTCCACCAAAGAAGCCCATCATATTTGGCCACATCATCATTTTAATCATCCTTACTTTTTATATTAATATAATAATAATAATATCACTTAGAAAAAGTAATGTTAAATATCCAGTTATTATGCATGAAAGACTCTATTACTGTTAGTATAATGCTGCAACTTGCAGTCACAGGTAGGCTTGAAGATAAAAAAGAGACCCCAAGTTACCTTTCGCCTTAGCTTTTCACACTTTAAGCTACTCCGCATCTTGGGGCCCTTGCTTAGGACTTTTATCGGGGCTTTCAGGGTTTTTACTTACTTTCTGCATCCTTTCGTCTGCAAATTTCAGCTTGTCCCTAAACGTTGCCCTTTACCCTAACACAATTATAAATATATCAAAAAGGAGGGTGTCAATATCGCTTATTTTAAGCCTTTTGGTATAAGTAGGCCTTAACTGCCTCCGCCTTCTGGCTAAAGCATCAGACTTATGCTTGAAAACAGTAGAGCCTGGACAGGCCAATAGAAAGGCACTGTATTTTTTAACTTATTATGGCAAAGGTTAATCTCATCAGCTTGCCTTATGCTAGAAGCTGTACCGCTTATACTAAAGCTAATAATAAAGAAACAGCCTAACAGAAAAATCATCTTTACCGTTTATATATATGAAATGATAACAAAATGATAAAAAAGATAGCAATAGCAGCTGTAATCTCATTGGTGCTCATCTTAAGCTCGGCAGGTTTTCTTTATGCCAACAACAATAAAACCTTCAGCAGGGGTTAAGGCAAGGAGGTTGGCAATGCCAGCAGTACTACCATAGTAACCGGTGCCGCCATCAATGGCAGAACCTTTACTGCAGCTACAGACTAAATGAAGGGCAATGCCTGAATTACAGCTGCCAGCAGAAACATTCACACAGAAACAACAGGCGCGGCAGATAACAACAGTCATGAAAACCTCCAGGCAAATAATGTATAATAGTTTGGGGATAATATGGTTTTAAGCGGTTTTGAATAACTTAAATTTATACCTTAAACAATATAGGAGAAACGGCGATAAGGTCTGGTTCGAAAAGATCTATGCCTGCTTTATACCCAAGGTATACCGTTATTATTACCTCAGGACCTGGAGCAGGCAGACAGCAGAAGACTTTGAGGCTCCTTAACCGGAGAATATAGGAAGCCAGGGCAATAACCCACTCTGAAGATACACCAAAAGAGCTGGCAGATGAAGTTATGTGGCGTATGGAAGGCCAATACAGTCGGTATAAAAAATACAGCCAGCCAGGGAGTTTTCCTGAAGAAAATCTCAAAGAGATGGAACAGATAGGCAGCAATTACCGCAAGCACTACGGCCAGGGATACAGAAAAGGCAAAAATCACTGATAACTTTTTACGGCATCTATCCTTTCCATAATGGGAGGATGGCTGTAAAGTATATATTTTACCCATGGATTAGGCTCTACATTGGAGTAGTTGGTCCTGGCAAGACTTATAAAAAGCTGAATGCTCTCCTCTGGATTTTTGGTTAACTGAAGAGAAATACGGTCGGCTTCTTTTTCAAACTGCCTGGATATAAGGTTTTCTACAGGAAGTACAGCCACGCTGAGAAGGCTGTAGGCCAGAAAAGCAATCAGGATTATCATAAACCCTGAGCTGCCCATGCTGGCTGCAAGTTTATTTATAGCGAACAAAAAAGCAAAAGAAGAAGCAGAGGATATTAAAAACCATTTGAATAAATGCATCATCTTCCAGTGCCCCATTTCATGGGCGATTACTGCCAGTGACTGTTCCCTGCTGAAATGATCTATCAGATTATCATAAATGACAATCTGCTTGGTCCTGGCCAGTCCGCTGAAGTAGGCATTTGCCTTATTGGTCCTCCGGCTGGCATCCGCCACTAAAATGGCTTCCACTTCAATACCCGCCTGCTCGGCCATGTTTTTAATCTCCTTTTCCATGTACTGGTCCCGGAGAGGCTCAAAATTGTAGAAGAGGGGGGCTATTACCACAGGATAGAGGACAGTCCCAAAGAGTATAAAGACCATTACCGCCAGAAAGGCCAAAAACCACCAGTGTTTTGGAAAATAATAGATAAGGGCATACAGGCCGCTTAGACCGATAAAAGCTATTATAAAACTTACCATGAAGCCTTTAAGGTAGTCTATAATCCACATCCCCAATGGCTGCTCAGTTAAGCCGAACTGCCTTTCAATTAAAAAGCTCCTCCAGAAGCTTATAGGAAAAGTCACTATATACAGAAAAACCAAAACTATGGCTATGGAAAGTATGGCTCTTTTTATGCTGATTAAAGGATTGGCCTGTAGATACTTCCATCCCAAAAAAAAGATGATAAATGCATAGGTAGCAAAAACTACCCTGTCTATGACATAGGCAAGCAATTTCAGCCTGTTGTAAGCTGAAGCCTGGGACAGAAAGCCGGTGCTAAAATAACCGGCTGCATCAGTGCTGTATGAAGGCCTGGCAAATACCCCTGCAGCCAGGATTATTACCAATAAGGCCATCCACAGCAAAACCACTGCAGCCCACAAATAATTTGCAAAAAACCTTGCGGCCATCTACTTTATCTCTTCAATAGTATAATTATCATTCCCCAGCTCAAGCTTCTTTAACTTTTCAATCTGCACATAAGGGTCTTTTCCGTGCAGTTTTTCAAACAGATGCCTGCCCGCTGCAAGTTTTCTGCCCTCAGGGAGCGAGTTGGGGAGCGGTGTGCCATCTCCTATAATATCCAGGGAAGCTTTCTCCACCGCCACGATATCATCAGAAGCAAGTATCCCTATGTCCGGCACCAGTGAAGGGGTGGATAAACCCCAGCAGTCGCATAGAATAGTTATGTTTAATAAAAAATTAATATAATATGTGCTGCCTTTTTCAAATGTTTTTAAAACCTCCCGGGTAGCTATGGCCATTCCTTCCTGAAAATCTTCATAGTTTTTCCCTGCCAGTGTCAGCGCCTCATTGGGACATACATCAATACAGTGCTGACAGTAGGTACAGTCATGGTAGAAAATCTCATAATTCCCCTCTTTATCAAACTTGTTCGCCCCGTAACGGCAGGACTCTATGCAGGTTTGGCATTGGTCGCATAGATCCTTATCCCAGTTTATTCCTCCCTCCAGTGAATGGAGGTCCCGCCTTGTCTTTCTGGTGACACATCCCATGGCAATATTCTTGCAGGCTCCACCGTAGGCACACACCCCGTGCCCTTTAAGGTGGGAAAAGTCTATAAGTATATCCGCATCCTGTATATGGCCAGCAACCTGTACCTCTTTTAGTTTATTAAAGCTCACTTTATGGGTGTAGTAGTACCTGTCAAACAACCCGGTGGTAGAAACTATGGGAACCCCCAGGGCTGCTTCCCCGTACCCCCTGTCCCTGGCCACGGCAACTGATGAATCCAGGTCGGTTATAAAGATACGTTCTGCTGTTTCTTTTAAATAATCCACCAATATCTTTACAAATAAGGGGTGGATGGTAGTATACCCCAGATTCCTGCCCAGATGCATTTTTAGGGCTACTGGTTTGTCTTTGACCATACCGGTTAAATTAAAAGTTTCAAGCAGTCTTTTAAACTTGGCAGGAAGGGTTGCATGGGCATCAAGCTTATCATACTGTACCGAAGCAAATCTAACCACAGAATTATCCATAAGAATACCTTACCATGTTTTTACCTATTTTAT
>JBNJCW010000047.1:0-16106 GCA_051744345.1 Actinomycetota bacterium | reverse complement strand
GTTTGAAAAAAATACATTCAGTTTAAAAAACACAAATAATTCCAAAGATGTCAGGGCTAAAGATATTACTGAAGGCAATATAAGATATCTGCTTATTACCCTTCGGGCTTTATTGGCAAACATTGGTATCAAAATTATCATCAGAAGGTTCACAAAATAAAAGGTGAATATTACTGAAAAAGCAGAAAGGTAGTAATAGAATAGTGATAAGAAACCAAGCCGAAGCAGGGTAAGAATAATAAAAAATATCAGCATTAAAAGATAGGCTATTAATTTTATTGGACTTTTGAAAATTTTTAAGTCATCAGACCTTTGGTAATACTGCCTGTTAAATACCGGAAATATAATTGCTGTAATTGACGACCCTGCTAAAAATCCAGTTATGAATCTTATGTTATTGCTTGATTCATATATACCCAAATGAGACAGCACCCAATCTATTGCAGTTGATGCAATTAACAGAAAGAAAATTATTAGAACATATAATGGTGCCAATTCATTTTCTTTGCTGAACAAAAAAAACAGTATTATTGCTGAAATCAAAAAGCCAAGGTATATACCTGTAGTTCTTCCACATAATGGCAGGTAAATACCTCCTATCACCAGGGTTCTGGAAGGTATCTGGTGGCAAACCGAAGAACCAATTTTATTTGCTAAAGAATAGATAAATACCATATTTTTTAAACTGAAAGTTATGCAGCCATATTAATTTTACTGCCTGAACCCCTTCAAGGATTTAGGCAACAATAAAAAAGCTTATAAAAATTTATTCTTTTGCGTGGCTGCCTTTCTTTGGAAACCTAAACATAAATGCCGGAACATTACTCCTGTATTCCACATAGCTTAAACCAAATATCCTTTCCATTTCTTTTTCTTCTCTTTTAGACAGAGCTATATAAAAGAAAATAAGGACAGGCCACATCAAAACAGTTATGATTGTAGGCCATTGGATCATGGCTCCAGTAGTTACAAAAAATATGCCTAAGTACTGGGGATGCCGGATATATCCATAAATTCCGTCGGTAACCAGCAGGTTGTCAGCTCTATGGATTTTTCTCCATCCGGCTACTATCACCCAGATTCCCCCAGCCATAACCAGACTCCCCAGCAGGCAGATAAGTGCTCCTGCCCAGTTTGGGAGGCCCAGCAGTGTCCCCCAGAGATGGCCTTTCAAGTGGCTAAAGGGGTCGTTTATGCCTAATTTATTTATCAGCAATGGTGAAAGAAAATATATGGTTAGCGGAAAACCGTACATCTCGAAAAATAATGCCACTATAAAACCGGTAAAGACACCCAGCGATCTCCATTCGTATTTTTTTTTGTTTTTGGGCAGCAAAAAACTAAATATAAAAAAGACAAATATTGAAATATGAATTATAACCAGAGGCCAAAGGCCATAATCATAAATTCTGCCCAAACCATCCATCTATTGTCTCCCGCTTCCTTCAAACCTTATAATAACGTGTAATTTCCAGCCAAAGTTAACTATAAATTCTTTATCTCCGAAAGCAGTTTTTGCAGAGTATCCTTTGCATCCCCGAAAAGCATTCGTGTTTTATCATGGTAAAACAAAGAATTCTCAATTGCTGCATATCCCTTACCCATTCCCCGTTTCATTACAATTATATTCTTAGCTTCCCGGGCATTGATAATGGGCATTCCGTAAATGGGGCTGGACGGGTCATCTACGGCTGCCGGATTCACCACATCATTGGCGCCTATAATAATTGCTACATCGGTGTTGGGCATATCCGGATTTATCTCATCCATCTCTACCAGTTTTTCATAAGGTACATCTGCTTCTGCAAGCAGTACGTTCATATGCCCCGGCATCCTGCCGGCAACCGGGTGGATGGCATATTTTACTTCCACCCCCCGTTCGGTAAGCAATTTATCCAGTTCGCTGCAAACATGCTGTGCCTGGGCAGCAGCCAGCCCGTAACCGGGAATGATAACCACTTTCTTGCTGTAATTAAGCAGTACGGATGCATCGCTAAGCGAAATTTCTTTAATGGTCCCCATTTCCTTTTCGGCGGCAGCCGCACCTCCGCCGCCAAATGCACCTATAATAACGCTAAACAAAGAGCGATTCATTGCTTTGCACATCAACAGGGTAAGGATTGTTCCTGCAGCGCCCACAAATATACCGCCCAGTATCATTGCCTGGTTGTCATAAATAAAACCGGCCATGGCGGCAGCTATTCCCGTAAATGAATTCAATAATGAAATTACTACCGGCATGTCTGCGCCGCCGATGGGCATAACGAAAAATACCCCATAAACCAGAGAGAATGCAAACAGGAAATAAAGCAATATTTCTGGGGCAACTATTGGACTCTCAGCAACCAGCATAAAAGCAGTAATTCCCAAAATGAGTGCCAGCATAAGCAGATTCACATATTTCATGGCAGGTGATTTCCAATCCTTTATTTTGCCATTTAATTTTCCGTAGGCAATCATGCTTCCGCTGAATGCTATGCTCCCGATAATCAATCCAAGCAGTGTTACTATCGGCGATGTATTTTTAAGGTTGGAAAACTCCATTAATGCAACCAGTGCTGATGCTCCTCCTCCGGTAGCATTATAAAAAGATACCATCTGGGGCATGGCGGTCATTTTTACCCTCCGGGCAATAACTGAACCAACCACTGTTCCTACCGAAATAACCGCTATGATAACAATTGTATTGGCCAAAGGTATATTGTTTCCGCTGTTGTCTCTGTGCAAAATAAGCGTGGCGACGATAGCCAGCAACATTCCTGCTGCAGCCCATAAATTACCCCGTTTTGCAGATTCGGGTTTGCTTAATAATTTAAGGCCAACCACAAATAATATTGCCGCCGCAAGGTAACTGAAATCAAGAATGGTATCTCCGTATTGTATGGTATTTTCAAACATATCTCTATTGCCCGATCAATGTTAACCTTTTTTATTTTTTTTAAACATGTTAAGCATGCGGTCGGTAACCACAAACCCTCCTGCAACATTTAGCGTGCCGAAAAATACCGCCAGTATTCCCAGCACCAGCTCAAGCGAGAATTTAGAAAGGTCAGCATGCCCTAGAAGGATGATGCCCCCGATAATAATTACCCCGCTGATTGCATTGGCTCCGGACATAAGCGGCGTGTGCAGCACAGAGGGTACATTTGAAATTACTTCGATGCCAAGAAATATCGACAATAAAATAATAAAAATGGCTTCTCTGTTTTCATTAAAATAGATAATTACCTGTTCCATAACATTAAATTTCTATTATTGATTTTACCCGCTCATTTACAATTTTACCCTTATATGTCAGGCAGGTTTCCTTTACAATTTCATCTCCAAAATCAAGCTTGAGGCTGCCTTCCCCATCAATAACCAATTTCAGAAAATTAAGTATATTCTTCCCAAACATAGAGCTTGCAACATTGGGCATTTCTGAGGGGTAATTTGATTTACCTATAATGGTAACCTTATTATGCTGAATCACTTTATTGTTCTGAGTAAGCTGGCAATTACCTCCCGTAGAAGCTGCCAGATCCACAATAACCGAACCGGCCTTCATGTTTTCAACCGTTTCTTTATGTATTAATAAGGGTGCTTTTTTACCAGGAATCTGTGCAGTACAAATAATTACATCAGCAGCCGAAGAATGCCTGTGTATCAATTCATTCTGCCGTTTTTTAAAGTCTTTTGTCTGGTCAACAGCATAACCGCCTGCAGCCTCCTCCTCGGTTAAACCCTCAACTTCGATAAATCTGGCCCCCAGGCTTTCCACCTCTTCTTTCACCGCCGAGCGTACATCAAATACTTCAACCACAGCACCTAATTTTCGTGATACGGCAATAGCCTGCAAGCCTGCTACACCTGCTCCCAGAATTAGCACTTTTGCCGGTTTGATGGTACCCACCGCGGACATAAACATAGGAAAAAACCTTGGCAAACGAAAAGCCGCATCAAGGACAGCCTTATAGCCGGAAATGGTAGCCATGGAGGACAGTATATCCATTGCTTGTGCCCGGGTAATCCGGGGTATTAGCTCCATGCTAAAAGAGGTAATTTCATTCTCAGCCAAGCCGGCTACAAGCTCTTTATTGAAAAAAGGGTTGAGTATTGCCACTATTACTTTCTCCCGGGACAGCAACTTTAACTCACTTTGGCCAAAAGGATTAATCATTATCAACATATCTGATTTTTTGAATATTTCTTCTCTGGCTGCGATTGAGGCGCCGGCTTCCCTATACTCGTAATCAGAAGCCATTGACCGTTTTCCGGCCCCTTTTTCAACATCCACATTCACCTTTAGAGCAGTGAGCTCTTTCACCACTTCAGGCATTATAGCTACACGATTTTCATAATCTGGTTCTTTGAGTACACCTAGATCCATTATATTTCTTTTAAGCCTTGTTTCGGTTATTAAACTTCTTAATGCTGTAAAGTCTCCAAAACATATTGTTTCCTTTTATCATCATTATACCCTTACCCTGTATCTGTACAGTACATGTATTGTTTATAAATGTCAAGCCCCGTTTCCCCTAATCCTTCACATCAGATTTTAAACCAGAAACCCTTAAAACTTTTTCTAATGGTTGACTGGTAAAATTATTAGTGCTATTTTTATGTTTAATAGTAACACTGATAAAGGAACATAAGTGCATATCCCTGACGGCTTTATTGATCTCAAGACTACAGTCACCACCGGAGCAGTATCTGCAGGAGGCCTGGCATGGGCAATATACGGGATAAAAAAATATTTTAAAGCACGGGTAATTGCTATGATGGGAATTATGAGCGCCCTCATATTTGCCCTTCAGATGATTAATTTTACCATTCCGGGAGGAACATCAGGGCATCTTTTAGGGGGTGCGCTTTCGGCAATCGTTCTCGGCCCGCATGCCGGTGTCGTGGTTATGGCTGTGGTGCTTATTGTCCAGGCCTTTATTTTCATGGACGGCGGAGTGGCCGCTCTGGGCGCAAATATGTTAAATATGGCTATAGTCGGCGTATATGGCTCATTTGCTGTTTACTGGCTGCTTACCAAAATTTCAAGGTCAAGATGGTTATTCTTTTTCTCGGTGGCTCTGGCTTCATGGCTTTCAGTGGTTTTAGCTTCATTCTTTGCCGCCCTGGAGCTGGGAGTTTCAGGAACCTATCCTCTGCCAATAACCGTCAAGGCCATGGCGGCAGTCCATTCCATTATAGGTCTGGGTGAAGCTGCTATAACCGCAGCAGTGATCGCTTTTATTTACAGGGTCAGACCAGAACTGATACTTACCAGGGAGGCTTAATTGGCCAGAGGTAAAAATATAATATTTGTTGTAACCGGCATACTTGTAATCTTTGTAATTGCTACGGTGCTTTCCCTGGCCGCATCTTCTTACCCTGATGGCCTGGAGAAGGTTGCAGAGAACTTCGGTTTTATGGATAAGGCCCATACAGTGCTGCCTGAAGGTTTTTTCCTTGCCCCCGACTATACTTTTAAGGGCACCGGCAATAAATATTTGCAGACCTCCCTGGCCGGTTTTTTGGGGGTGCTGGTAATATTTTTTCTGTTTTCGGTTATATTTCTTCTTTACAGATTCAAAACCAATAAAAATACAGTCAAAAAAAATGAGAAAATTCAATCTAAAGGCAAAAGATAAGCTTATTATCACCATTTTAAACATAATTTTTATGGTAAGCATTGGAAAAGGAAGGTATGCTGTGCTTGCCCTATTCGGTGCCCTTGCCATTATAACAGCAGTACTCTTTAAGCCGCATTTCAAAAAGCTGGCAAAAAAGGTGCCCCTTGTTTTTCTTTACCCGCTGTTTGTTTCCATATTTATTCCCTTTACCTTGCCGGGGGAAGTTCTGGCCAGCCTTGATTTAGGATTATTTGCTGCAACCGTTACCGATAATGGCATTACCACTTTTTATACGATCCTTATAAAATCATTTCTTTCCATTCTGCTGGTAGCCTCCCTGACCCTTTCTACCGATGAAAAGGAGTTATTCCACGGTTTGAGGAAATTAAGGGTGCCCGCGATTATGGTAACCATTATGTTTGTGATGTACCGCTACATATTCCTGATAAGGGAGGAATCAAAAACAGGACAGATGGCTATCAACTCCAGGGTTTTTAAAAAATCATATTATGCTAAGAACAGAAAGCTTTCCTACCTTATGGGCAATATGCTTATAAAATCCTTTGACCGGGCAGAAAATATATACAGGTCTATGGAAAGCAGGGGTTTTTGCGGAGAGTTTCATGTTTATGAAAAATCAATACAGCCATCAAGCTCAGGAACGGTATTACTTATCCTGTCTGTCATAGTGCCTGTGCTTTTGAAAATAATTGAGATTACAGAAATTATATAAACCCATAAATACGGACGAGTGTATGAGAACAGCTTTAAAAATTGACCGGCTTAGCTATAAATATCATTCCAGCAACCGCCTGGATCTTGATGGTGCCCCGCTTAAACAGATACTTAAAAATATAACCTTTCATGCCAGGAAAGAAGAAAAGCTCTCCATAATTGGCCCCAATGGGGCTGGCAAATCCACTCTGCTGCTAAACATTGCCGGGCTTGCTGAAGACAAACACAGAGAGGGAAATATCCAGGTATTCGGCAAGGATATAAATAAGGCAAATATCTTTGATATCAGGGAAGATATAGGATTTGTTTTCCAGGACCCCAATGATCAGCTTTTTTCAGCCAGAGTCTTCGATGATGTAGCTTTCGGGCTTATAAATTTCTTAACCAAGAAGAATCCGAAAAAAGCCAGGGACAGGTCTTATATTGAACAAGTGGTGAAATTGACTCTGGGAAATGTCAATATGGACGGTGTAGAAGATATGGTCCCCCATTTTTTGAGTTTTGGCGAAAAGAAACTGGTTGCCCTGGCAACAGTATTATCTTACAGCCCCCGCATCCTGATTCTTGACGAGCCTACCAGCAATCTCGACCCCGCCAACAGGAGGAATCTTACCAAGCTCATAAAGTCGATGAAAAAGACCATTATCATCGCCACCCATGACCTGGATTTGGCTTATGAGTTTTCAGAACGCTGCATAATAATCAACCAGGGTGAAATAGTCTTTGATGGAAGTACCAGAGAAATCTTAACTGATGAAAGATTCCTCCTGAATCACAATCTTGACCTGCCCCTAAGATTTAAAAGGTGAATATAGCTGCATATTCATAAAGGCATAGTTAGGTAGTTGATATTTTTCTCTGAATGAAACTTATGGTCTTTTCCTTATGCTTTTACTGCCGCCTACCAGCAAGAAAACGGTTTTTGAGAATCCTTCTGGGCAGGAAAAACCTGCCAAATGAAAAGCCTGGCTGTTTCTAATTTATGTACTTTTCAGAATGAATATTTTTCTCTAATAAAAAGCCATTTTTTCCAGGCCTACTCCCAATATTTAAATAAGAATGTAGCTTTCCGGTATATCCCTTTAGCAAAAAGCATAACCTGAAAGGGACGCAATACCTGCCTCCACCTTTGCTCTTCCGGATATCTAGCTTCCGGCCTCCGGGAAATTAAATTATTCTCAAGCCAGCCCTATCTGGCCTATGCCTTACCCGCTAACCCTGTGTTTCTAATGATTTTATAACTAAATTAGATTACAAATATTATATTTTCTTCCATATAATATAATAATATTAGCTGATTATAATTATGGGGAATACATAACCAAATGAGGCAAATAGTTTAACCGGACATAAGAACGGCATAAAAGTATTGAAATTTTATGGATATGCAAGACTACAAAATAGTGGACGAGCCTAAAAAAAACAAAAAACTTTTCGAACAAAACCCCAACCCTGTATTAATTGTAGACAGCAGGGGAAAATATGCGGGAGCCAATAAGGCAGGGCTAGATTTTTTGGAAACAACCCTGGATAAATTAACCCAAAAAAAAATTTGGGACTTTACTCCCCCGCATAAATTACAGAAACAAAAAAAAGAGCACAAACCTTTCCTTGCTCCCCGGGTTCTGGAGACCGAATACTATGTAAACGGCAAAATCAAAACCCTCATGCTTACAGTAATACCTTACCATAATGAAAATGGCGAAATCCTTCTATACGGTATCGGTTATGATATAACCGCCCAAAAAGAAAATGAATCCAAGTTAAAACAAAGCGAAAGAAAATTCCGCTCCCTTTTTGAAGATTCTGTTGACGGGATATACATAACCACTCCCCGGGGAAAATACGTTAACGCCAATACCGCCCTGGTAAAAATGCTGGGTTATAGGAATAAAAAAGAGCTAATGGCCATTGATATTGAAAAAGATCTTTATGTTTCAGCAAATGACAGGCCGGGGCCTGACCAGAGAAACAGGACATTTAAAACCAGGCTTAAAAGCAAAGACGGAAGTATAATTGATGTTGAAATAAGTTCTAGGGTGATATATGAAGAGGGCAGCCCAAAATATTACCAGGGTATCGTCAGGAATATTACTGAAAGAAAAAAAGCAGAGGAAAAACTAAAATATCTTTCTTTCCATGACTGCCTTACAGGCTTATATAACCGCGCATATTTTGATGAAGAGCTAAACCGGCTTGATACCGAAAGGCAGCTCCCCCTCAGCCTCATAATCGGAGATGTTAACAGCCTGAAGCTCGTAAATGATGCATTTGGGCACCTGGAAGGAGACAAGCTGCTTAAAGATGCAGCTATGTTTTTAAGAAAATACTTCAGGGAAGAAGATGTGGTAGCCAGATGGGGTGGAGATGAGTTCTGCATGCTGTTACCCGGAACTTCCAGGCAGGATGCAGAAAAAATAGCGGCAAGGATTAAAGATGCCTGCACAAAAACAAAAAGCACCAGGAAAATCCCCATTTCCATCTCCTTGGGGATATCCACCAAAAACAACAATAACCAGAAAGCAGTAAACCTATTAAAAGATGCAGAAGATAGTATGTACAAAAGCAAGCTGATAGATAAAAGCAGCATGTTTAGTTCCATAGTATTTTCCCTGGAAAAAACAATCCATGAGAAAAGTTCTGAAACGAAAGAGCATGCCCATAGGCTTAAGACAAATGCTCTGAAATTAGGAAAAGCCTTGAACCTTTCCAAAGACAGGCTTAATGAACTGACGCTCCTTGCCGGCCTGCACGATATAGGGAAAGTGGATATCCCGGAGACAACCCTCCAGAAGAAATCAAAACTTACTAAAGATGAGTGGGAGATTGTAAAAAAACATCCCAAGATAGGCTACAATATCGCCCAGTCCCTCCCCCAGCTGGCCCATATTGCAGAAGCCATACTGCACCATCATGAATGGTGGGACGGCTCTGGCTACCCGCAGGGATCAAAAGGCAAAGACATTCCCCTTATATCCAGGATTATATCTTTGGCAGATGCATACGATGTAATGAGGTCCGGCAGGCCTTATAAACCTGCCATAGACAAAAAAGAGGCCATAAGGGAACTCAAGAAATGCTCGGGCACACAATTTGAGCCCCGGCTTGTTGAAAAATTTATAGAAATTTTAAACAGCTGATTAAAATTTCCTGCTTCTGGAAACTAAAAACTTTCCCGCTGCAGAAATATGCCCTGTAATATTTTTACAGCCTTCAGTATAAATATTTAACTGCCTACAGCTCCTTTAACATGGTTAAGGAAGTAAAAAACCCGAGTTTTTGGGCAAGAAAATAATACCTCCTTGTCTCTATTTTCCTGAAGCCAAACTTTTTATACAATTTAAATGCTTTTGTATTGGTGTCAATAACCTCCAGCAATACTTCACGGAATCCTTTGCGCCTGGCATAGCCTAGGAAATGGTCAAATATTAAGGCCCCCGCCCCCCTTTTCCTCATTTCCCTGGTTACCGCAAATGTATCTACCATTACCTGCCCTTCTTTTATAGGCGGGCTGCCAGCCAGCCTGAATATCAGGGAAATATAAGCTGCCCTAGCCAGGCCAAAAGCCCTTCTGAGCCTGTTAAAGCTAAAATCTGAATAAGGTCTGTCCTTAATCTCATACCCCAAAAAACCTATAAGCTTTCCGTCTTTTACCGCATAAAACCCCCGATCGGTATTAATGGCAGACCTTAAGAGTTCAATTGCCTTTTCTCCGGGCTTTAAAAGTATGCTTAATTTTGGCCCAAAGGCTTCATAATATATTTCAGCAAGCCGGCCTTTGCGCTCTGGAGGCAGGCCGTGCAAAATGTTTATGTTATTTATCCTCAACCACCCTCATCCCCTCTTTCCCGGTAAAATTATAGTTTCTTCCTTTCCACTGAATCCCTCTTCCCATTCTGTATTCAAAGGCAGAGACAGCTGCTATAGAAGCAATATAGAGCAGGGATACAGGCGTAAATAATGAATCCAGCACCCTGGCCCTAAACCTTATAGCCAGGCTTATTTTTATAATCATTATAGCTGAAATCTGAAATATCAAAAGATTTCGAATTGCTTTACGGTTACAGCCGGCCAGCCAAAAACAACCGCCAGAGGAAAACATATGAAAGGCAGCAAAAACAGTATCGTCACCAGCGACATTACCAAAAACATCAGTGCCAGGTTAAAGTCAAAGGCGGCAAATATGAACTTGGAGAAGCCTCTTATCACCTCGTGCAGGTTTTTGTACATCCTGCAGTATATTTGCTGCCGGCCGTCATATATCATAAATTTAAGTCCTTTTCTTTTAACCTGTTTGGCTATGGCCACATCTTCTATCACCTTCTCCCTTACTGAACGGTGCCCCCCTATGGCATCATAGGTTTCCCTTCTGAAAAGAATAAACTGCCCCGTACCTGCAGAAAAAAGAGGGTATCTTGTTTTTTTCATCATAAGCAGGGGAGGAAAACACAGGAAGGCAAAATTTATGAAGCTAACCACCATCCTTTCATGGAAGGTAACCATTACCTGTGAGGGGAAAACCGAGATGGCATCCATTCTTTCCCTGGCCAGGACAGCAAGGGAACTGGATACAGATTTCTTAAAATGCAGGGTATCCGCATCCGTAAACAGCAGGTATTTTCCCTTTGCGTGCCGGGCAAGCTGCCAGCAGGCATAACTCTTGCCCATCCAGCGCGGGGGCAGGGTTTTACCCGAAATGAGTTTTATACGGCTGTCCAGCCTGCTTGCCTTTTCCACTTCCTGGGCGGTAGCATCTCTGGAACGGTCATCCAGCACCAGTATTTCAAGGTTGGTGTAGTCCTGTTTCCGGAGGGAATTCAGACACCTTCCTATATTACCTTCTTCGTTTCTGGCGGGTATAAGCACCGAGATCAGAGGAGGGCTTTTAAGCATTGGCACAGGAAGCTTAAAGCTGTTTATATTCGTAAAATAAAAATTATTAAGTATAAAGTTTACCAGCAATAGGAAAAGTATTAAGCTTATTGCAGCCTGGTAGGTAAACAATCAGCCTCCTACACATACATATAATCCCGGTAATCATACCTTCTTACCTTGGAAAGCCCCATCCAGTAGGCAAACTCTTCTATATATTTGCCCGCATTCTCCATTACCATGGGGAAATGATGGGGAAGCCCTCCGGTAAGCAGGGTATTGGCCACATCCATTACATTGGCCGGCTGGCCCAGGAATTTTATATCCTTTACCCAGCCCCTGCTGCCGTTGAAAGCGGGTTTGTCGGTATCCTGTATTTTTCCGGTAAAGTAATAGAAGGACTCCGATTCACCACAGATCCTGAATACGGTCAGGTCTCCGGACTTAAATACTATGTCTGTTATGGGTCCGCAGCCTTTTATACTCTCGTCGTAGTCGGCAAAATAATGTTTTTCGCAGATCATTCCCCTTTTATTAGCCATTTCTACCGGCGCAGAACCGCAGTGCCACAGAAGCAGGCTGTTATCATCAGGGTCAAATACGGGAAGATCCATTATGGCTACCTCTTTTAGGGTGAGATACCTCAGTATGAGCATGGAGGCGGTACCCAGCACATCCGCCTCACATCCTGCCACTATACCGTCGCTGTTTAGAAGCGAGTTAATAAGGCAGCCTACCATCTCTTTTAGTGGCATAAGTTTGGGCCAGCAAGAGAATGCTACTGCCGAGTATCCCTCAGAACGGCAGATGTCCCTGGTGGCTATATACATCTTAACCGAGTCAAGCACCTTTTTTTTGGCTACCCTCTCTATCCTGCAGTCCAGCTTTCCCAGTATATCCCGGGCCTGGCTATCACTTACCTTTTGTGAAGCTGCTATTATGTCCTCCACCTCATAGTCTCTTACCACATCTATTCCCAGATTCTTGTAGACCTCCCTGGGCTCATACATGTGGTTTATATGGCCGTCGGCGAGCTTTCCTATCTGGCCTATGCGGGCATCCTTTATGTTTACGGCTGCAGCCAGTGCCTTGAGGGTTATATCAAAGCGGGGCATAAAGTAGGCAGAGTCAATGTCTCCAAAAAACCATTTTACCTTACGGGGATTTGCCTTGAAGTTGTGCTTGGCAATACCTGCATTCTGCTCCATGTTGACAAAGGAAGCCAGGGGCATGGGACCTTCCCTTCTGGGCTCTTCTATGGCCCAGAGCCCTACCTTATCGGCTGCCTTCATGATTTCATAGACATAATCTCCCACTATGTAGGAGGGATGGAAAAGGAGGAGAAAGTCTATTTTCTTCTGTTCAAGGTCTTTTCTTACCTTTAGCGAACTAGCCCTGTCCTTTATTATGGTATCATAGCTTATCAGGTTAAAATTGTAATCTTTCTCCATGGCCTTTAGTTTTTTCTGGTAACTAAAAAACTTGTCCAGGCCTTCATTTGAGAAGCCGTCCATAAAACCGGCCGCAAAACCTATCTTTACCTTCTTCATTTCTTTCCTCCAATGCTGTCTATAATATCATTTAGCTTTTGCCTGTAATATTTAAAATTGCTCCAGGTACAATCCGCTGAAACCGCATGATCAACATGGGGTATATATCCCCCGCCAAGCATCAGCTGCTTGGTTTCTTTAAGCTTTGCGTCTATTTTCTCCTGGCTGGAGCCCTCAAACAGAAGCTTCTTGTCAAACCCTCCCAGAAGCTTTAGCCCGGGGTAGGCCTCTCTTACCTGGGCTATGTCGTTTACCGCCTCTATGGGGAATATGCCGGTAACCCCCGCATCTATCCACAGGGGTATGAGCTCCTCTATCTTGCCGTCACAGTCCACAAAGATGTTTTCTATCCTGTACTGCTTTAAAAAATCAATAAATTTTTTGTAGTAGGGGGCCAGGAATTCCATAAACATCTCCCTGGATATAAAGGAGCCTGAGCGGTAGGCAACATCTTCCAGAATAAAGATACAGTCTATATCTACCTTCTCCAGTATCTTTGCCCAGTAGGACATAACAAAATCCGTATAAAACTGGTTAAACTCCTTTATAAGCTGGGGGTCGTCATACATGTTTAGCATAAAATCCACCTCGCCCATAAGGTGCCTTCCCAAAAAGGAGAACCCGAAGGGGCCTCCCCCCAGCCTGATGGGAAAATCGCGCTGGGCAAGGCTGGCCTGAAGCTTTTCCCAGTTGGGCGGAAGCCTCTTTTTAAAATTATCATCATAATATGAGCGGTATCGGTAGAAGTCATTTTTGTTCTTTATGGGATACTTTAAGACCATGGGGGTTGAGGCTGCCTTTTTGCTCACCTTGGCGGTAAGGCCAAAATTGTCGGTATAAATCTTTTCATCCTTGTTATCCTCTATGACCTGAGTCTTAAACCGGGGGCTTATATCAAACGGGAATTTGGTCAGGTAGGAATCCAGCCCCAGGTAGGGCATAACATTCCTGTCCACCAGCTCCCCGCTGCCCTTATACAGCGGCGTTGAACCCCTTACCAGGTCGCCGTCCAGCGCATCTTCTGGGATTTTTTGTTTCAATGGCAGCCCATGCTGGCCCCAGTCTTTTATGGTGCCCGCCCAGTAGCCAAATTCGGCCTTGGGTATACTGGATACGGAATCAAAACTTAATGTGTGGTTAAACTTTTCTCTTGAATTCATTTTGCCTTTTCTGTCCCTGTTATATTTTGATTAGCATTTTAACATAGTTTGGTTAAAATAAAATGTTATTAGCTAATCAAAATCAGGCTCAATGACATAACCGCCATTCCTGCCATAAAGCCCATGGCAGGGAGATGGCTGAAACCGTAAGACATGGAAACAGGGACCAGTTCATCTATGGATATAAAAACCATAATGCCGGCAATGGCTGAAAGAATATAACCCAGAATCTGCATATTAAGGAAAGGGAGCAGTATGGCTGCAGTTAACAGCGCTCCCGCAGGCTCTGCTAATCCGGAAAGAAATGACCATAAAAATGCCTTTTTCCTGCTTCCTGTCGCCTTGAAAACAGGCATGGAAACAGCAAGGCCCTCAGGTATGTTGTGTACAGCAATAGCTACAGCTATGGCTATCCCCAGCCTGAAATCCACCAGCGAGCTGTAGAAAGTAGCCATACCCTCTGGAAAATTGTGGATACCTATGCCCAGGGCAACAAACAGGCCTGTCCTCATCAGCCTCTTATCTGTTTTTTCATCTATCCCTTCCTTCTGGCCCACATATTCATGAGGTATGAAATAATCAACCAAAAACATAAAACCGAACCCCAGAAAAAATGCGATGTTTGCACCAATAAACCCTACTTCTTCTATACCTGAAGGGAGTAGCTCCAAAAACGAAATCCCTATCATGACGCCCGCCGTAAACCCGAGGATAAAGCTGAAAACCCGGTCGCTTATTCTCCTGGTAGCCAGGCCCAGCAGGCTTCCTATTACCGTAGACAAGCCTGCCAGGGTAGTCAGTATTAATGCTTTTGCGACCTCGCTCATTTCCTATAAGTTTATTGTTTGCTTATATAAATAATAATGAAAAAGATGTAAAAAGAAAAATTATTTAATATAATTATTATATGAATACATTAATCAGGAACATATTATTGGTTATTTTAAGCTACCTGGCGGGATCTTTGCCTTTCTGCTACCTTATAGCCAGGCTTAAGAAGAAGGATTTGACCAAACTGGGAGATAAAAATCCGGGAGGCTGGAACCTGGCATTTAATGTATCCAAGCCCTGGGGGCTTATGGGGGCATTACTGGATGTGGCCAAGGGCTTTCTCCCTTATTTTATTATCCTAAGATACACAGGTTCTGAATTTACAGCCCTTATTGCGGGATGTGCAGTAATAGCCGGACACAACTATTCACCTTTCCTTAAATTTTCAGGGGGCAAGGGCATCGCTTCGCTGCTGGGCCTGTTGCTGGCCATACACCCTTTTTCGGTAATAGTTTTTGGGACAGGCATAGTCCTTGGCCTGGTACTGACTAAAAACATGATATGGGGAGTAGTCAGTGGAATGGCTGCATTCACCCTGTTTTTCACCCTATACTTTAATTCCGGAAATTATATAATTTTTGGTATCCTGCTGTTTTTAATAATCATCCCCAAATATGTAAACCATTCCATACCGCTTACCAGAAATTTCAAGTTCAGAAAAGAAAAGGCCCTGAAAGATTTATTTACACCCAAGGTGAGGTAATCCTGTCCGGGATAACATAGCAGTTTTTATCCTATCCCCAATACCTGTACCCCATATGCAGCAAATGACCCAACCAGTCCAAAACCCTGTAAAAAATCCATTCAGAATAACTTTTTTGGATGTCTTTGATTAAACTCTCTACCCACCATATCTGCTTTTACCGGTAAATACTACAAGTAAGGCTATTGGGCAAAACATATTCCCAGCTCCTTTTTTATGAGGGTGCTGTCAGCATTCAGCAACTCTTTGATATCGCCCTCCTTCAGCAAGGTTAGCTCTGCCAGCATGATGGGCCACCTATTGGTTAAATTCCTTCTAACTTAACTCTGCTTGCAAAGAATCCATATGCCTATTATCCCTGCCAGTTTTTAAACATGGTCTCCTGCTTTATAAGCGATGGCCGCAGCAAAATCCCCAGAAACCTTAAAACTTTTGTTTCAGCCTTTCTGCTAATATCTAATGGCTGCGCCAGATTTTTTGGCAGTTAAGGCAGTAGACTAGCTCAACTAACAGCTCTGGTTAGCCCTTTGCAGACTCTATATAATCGGTCATTACCAGGCTGATAAGCAGGTCAGGCTTTTTTAATTTAAAAATTTACTGAAATTCTAAGTTTAAAATACTCAGGCAGGATATAATAATAATTTTTATT
>JBNJCW010000046.1:0-16283 GCA_051744345.1 Actinomycetota bacterium | reverse complement strand
TTGTTATATAAAATATTAACATTTAATTAGGATAATAACAATTCATTTCTAAAATATATCTTAATTATTCTCTTAATCTGGGGATTATCTGCTCGAAAATAAAACCTGTGAACTGCTTTTCGGCCTGGCAAATTTCCGGCTGCAAGCCGGCATTGCTTTTTACAATATAGGTAAGCTGGACCTGTTGCCGGGCGGGATTTTCATCTGTTTTTGAGCTTAGCCTTTTATTTTTTTCAACAGCCAGGCCATATTCTCTCCTAAGATCTTTAATGTTTTAATCCCTTCTTCATCCTTCTCTATTTCCCCCGGTGTCCTGCCAATAGCAAAATTCCAGTAAACCGAAGAAGGCAGTATGACCTGGTTTAACATATACATATTATTTATCTGGTTAAGGGTATCTACTGCTCCCTGGCGCCTAACCGCCGCCACAGCTGTACAGACTTTTCGTTTTAGTAAATACCCGCCGGCCCTTGCACAGTATCCCATCCTGTCCACCAGAGCCTTTACCTTGGGAGTAACCGAACCGAAATAAACGGGGGAACCTATAACCATCCCGTCTGCATCATATGCTTTTTTCATGTACTGGTTTATCTCGTCATCATCAATGATGCAGAAACCATCCCTGGTTTCTTTGCAAGCGCCGCACCCATCACATGGTTTTACCTCTTCAGAGCCAACCTGGATAATTTCAGTTTTTATCCCCTGGGCCTCCAGCTGTTCAAAAACCTGCCTTATAGCCAGAAACGTGTTGCCTTTCTTGTGAGGACTCCCATTAAATCCTATTACCTTCAATTGTTTTCTCCTTTCTATCCTATAAATATCCTTGGCACCCTGGACCTTATCATACACACAATCTCATAGTTAATGGTGCCCATTATTCTTGCCAGATCATCTGCAGTTACCGACCTGCCGCGGGACTCGCCTATAAGGGTAGCTGCATCCCCTACTGATATCCCGCTGATATGGGTGATATCAGCCATAAACTGATCCATAGTTATATTGCCGGCCACCGGTGCATATTCTCCTCCTATTATTACCTTTGCCCGGTTGGAAAGCAGCCTGCTGTACCCGTCAGCATAACCCACCGGGAATGTGGCTATGGTGATGTCTCTTTTTGCCCTGCAGGTACCGCAGTAGGATACTGTTTCTCCTCTGGCTACTTTTTTCATAAAACTAACCCTGGCCTTAAGGCTTAACAGGGGTTTGAGCTTAACAGGACACTTTCCGTCAAAAGGGTTTAGGCCGTACATGGCAATGCCCAGGCGCGCCATATCCATCCTCACCGGAAGGCTGCTTAGAACTGCTGCGCTGTTTGCGCTGTGTATAAATTTTACATGCCCGAAGATCTCTTCCGCTTCACTTACCGATTGCTCAAACCTTTCAATCTGCTTCCGGTTATGGGATGATTTTTTATCTGACGCGCATGAGAAATGGGTAAATATGCCCTCAACCTCCAGGCAGCTTAATTTTTTTATTTCTTTTAACAGCGGCGCTGCCCGGCAATAATTTATACCCAGCCTGTTCATCCCGGTATCAATGTTTATATGGCATTTTGCCACCCTGCCCGACTCCCTGGCCCGGCGGTTAAATACCCTGGCTGTGTCCAGAGAGCTTATTGAAGGAATAAGGCTGCAGCCTACAGCATCATCCACATCAGTTCCGGCAACCTCTCCCAGTATGTATATGGGGCAAGCAATACCCTTATTTCTCAGCTCTTTTCCTTCCTGCACCCGGGCTACCCCCAGTCCGTAAGCGCCGTTTGCCAGCGCTCGCCTGGATACTTCGTAAGCGCCATGCCCGTATCCATCTGCCTTAACCACTGCCATTATTTTTGTACTGGCTGCGCCAGGTAGTGATTTAAAAACTGAAAAATTATAGTCCAGTTTCCTTAAGTCAACTTCAACCCATGCAGCCAGGTCATTATTGGTTACCATTGGAGCTATTTTTCTTTAATCATTGACTTTATTATATCTGCCCTGGTTATTATCCCCACCAGTTTTTTGTTCTCATCAACTACCGGTACCCTGTTTATATTTTTCTGGGTCATTATATTGGCAATTTCATTTACCGTGGTGGTTTCGGTTACCGTCACCACCTCTTTGGTCATTATGTCTTCAACCTTTGTGGCAAGATGTTTTTTTAAGTTCTTCTTGAAGTTTGAAAGGCTCTCCAGGTAGATTATGCTGTCTAGAAGTTTGAAATACCTGGGAAAATGGAGGTCCGTATCCTGTACAATTATATCTCCTTCGGTAACTATGCCAATCATATTGCCGCCGTCATCCATGACGGGCACTCCACTTATCTGGTGCTTTAAAAGCAGAGAGGACAGCTTGTCTATGGAAGCATCCTTTTTTATGGTTATTACCGATTTATTCATTACATCTCTTGCTAATAATTCTGCCATGCCTTACTCCTTGTATTTTATCTTTTCTATCTTTAAAAAAACTTTTTTTATACCTTCCAGAAGGTCGGTTGCTACCATTGAGGTTTTACTGGTATTCCTGGAGATTATATCTGAAGCCATCCCGTGCATGTATGCGCCGCAGACAGCACCATCAAAGTTATTCATTCCCTGGCTGATAAGGGAAGCTGTTATCCCAGTAAGTATATCCCCTGTACCGGCAGTAGCCAGGGCCCAGTCACCGGTATTGTTTACAAATGTGGTCCCGTCAGGCCTGGTTATGAGCGTCCTTGCTCCCTTGAGCACAGATACAAGATTATATTTTCTTGCAGCTTCTATATTAATATCATACCTCTCCTCAAGCCTTATACTATCTATACCAAGTATAAGGGCAAGTTCCCCGGCATGGGGGGTAATCACTACATGGGAGAAATCCATATCACTCTCATTATTCACTTCCCGGGGGCCATAAATGGCGGCAAGGCCATCGGCATCAAGGACAGTCGGTTTCTTGACCCTCTTTAGAAGCTCCCTTACCAGTTTTATAGTCCCAGAATTTTTGGATACCCCCGGCCCTACAGCCAGGGCATCAAAATCTTTGCTCAAGCTGACTATCTCATCCAGGCTGTCATAGTGGAGGGATACATCTTCGGTCTGGTCTACGGGATAGGTCATAACCTCTGTCAGCTTTTGTTCGAATATCTGGTTAAGTTCCCAGGGACAAACCAATGTAACCAGCCCTGCCCCTGCCCTCATGGCAGAAGTGCAGGTCATAGCTGCAGCGCCGGTTAGCCCTACAGAGCCGGCCACTACTAAAAGCTTGCCTACCCTGTGCTTGTAGGTCCATTCCTGACGGAAGGGAAGCCTGCAGGCCACCCACTCCATGCTGGGCTCAAAAATCTGCTCATACTGCTCAAAATATCTGGCCGGTATGCCAATATCTGCCACCTTTACCCTTCCGGCATAGGATACACCGGGGTAATTAACAAGCCCAAACTTTTTGCAGCCGAAGGTTACAGTTGTATCCGCTTTTACGGCTACGCCCAGAACCTTGCCGTTGTCTGAATCTATTCCAGAAGGAATATCAACAGAATAGACCTTGCCGGGCCGGGCGCTGTTTATCATTTCTATAAGTTTTTTAGCCTGCCCGTATATTTCTTTGCCGTGAAGGCCTGTTCCAAAAATAGCATCTATTAAAAAATCGGCCCTATCCAGCTGCTGGCTGAAAAGCTTTTTTGATTCCTCATTCTCAATATTAAGGTGGAAAAGATTGGAACCCTTTAGCTCCTCAAGCCGGGAAAAATAATAGGCCGTATCACTGCCAAACTTTTCAGTAGGAGAAATATAGAAGACCTTAACCTCAAAGCCTTCCCGTATAAGGTCGGCGGCTGCAACAAACCCGTCACCGCCATTATTTCCCCCTCCGCATACAACTATGCCCTTTTTGCCTTTCTTGTTGCCCGCATCGCTTTTTACAATCCTTGCCACACTGCTTCCAGCATTCTGCATAAGCATCTTGGAATCAATGCCCTCCGTAATGCACTTTTTATCTATCTCCGCTATCCTGCTTCCTTTAAGGATCCTCTCCATTTTTACCTTTCATCTACTGCATTAGGGATATTATAACAGAAAAAACCGGCTTAACTTAAACCTTATTCTATTATGGATACAGCAAAAGCCACTGCATAGCTTCCAGTAGAAGAAATGGAGGCTTCCACCCTGGATATGCCCAGCCCTTTTACCAGCTCCGCTCCCCTGCCGCTAAAATAAACCTCTGGCTTGGCTTTATCGCTTAAAATCTCTATATCCGTAAGGGAAAGGTTTTTGCCGAAACCGGTGCCCAGGGATTTGGCCACTGCCTCCTTGGCTGCAAATCTTGCCGCAAAGCTGTGATGCCTTACGCTTCCCTTATTTTCACAGTAAGCTATCTCCCTGCGGGTATACACCCTGGAAACAAACAGGGGATATTTATTTACAGCCTCAGCTATCCTATGGACCTCTATTATGTCTGTGCCCACCGCATAGATTTTCAATGCTTACTCCACAGTCACACTTTTTGCCAGATTCCTGGGCTGGTCCACATCCCTGCCCAGCTTTTTAGCGATATAATAGGAGTAGAGCTGCAATACAATGACTGTAATTATGCCGGAAAGCTCCTCGGAGACTTCAGGTATCTGGAAGCAGTAATCTACATATTTTGCCAGTTCCCCGTTCCCCCTGGTGGTTATTGAAAAAAGGGTTGCTTTTCTGGCCCTAACTTCTTCTATATTGCTTAGAAGCTTCTCATACACTGAATCAAGCGGCATAATCCCTACCACCACCGTCCTCTTATCAGTAAGAGCGATAGGGCCGTGCTTCATTTCTCCTGCAGGATAACCCTCCGCATGGATATAGGATACTTCTTTTAGCTTAAGCGCGCCTTCCAGGGCCATAGGCAGGCTATAAATCCTTCCCAGAAAGAGAAAGCAGCTGTACCTGCAGGTCTGCTCAGCTATCTTCTTTATCTGGCTGCTCCGGTTCAGTATATCCTGGATCTTATCGGGTATAAATTCAAGTTCTTCAATTATATTCTGGTACCTTTGCTCCGGCAGTGTCCCTTTTATGCGGGCAAAATAAAGGGCCATTAGGTACATAACCACAACCTGGGCGGTAAATGTCTTGGTTGCACAGACCCCGATCTCCGGGCCTGCATGGGTGTATATAACTGAATCTGACTCACGGGCTACAGTACTGCCCACAACATTGGTTATGGCCACCACCCTGGCCCCCTTTGATCTGGCTTCCCTTATCGCTGCCAGGGTGTCGATGGTTTCCCCTGACTGGGTTATGGCCACAAACAGGCATCCCTGCTGAACCATAGGGTCCCTGTAACGGTACTCGGAACTGTAATCTACCTCCACCGGAATCCTGGCCCACTTTTCTATAACCTGCTTGCCGGTTAAGGCCGCGTGGTAGGATGTACCGCAGGCAATAATCTGAATCTTTCCTAATTCCCTTACCTGCTGCTCATCCAGGTTCAGCTCATCAAAATTGAGCCGGCCGCCGCTGAGCCTTCCCCTCATGGTCTCCTTTACCCCATACGGCTGCTCAAATATTTCCTTGAGCATAAAATCAGCGTAACCGCCTTTTTCTGCACTGGATATACTCCAGTTTACTTTAAACGGTTTCCGATCCACCGGCTTTCCTTCCCTATCAAAAATCTCCACCTTCTCCGGAGTAACCCTTACCGTTTCATAGTCATTTATGACTATAAAGGTGCGGGTATGCTCCAGTACAGCCGGTATGTCTGAAGCCAGAAAATTGCCGTTTTTAGAAATTCCGGCAATCAGGGGGCTGGCAATCCTTGCCCCAATCATCTGTTCCGGATTATCAGGGTCAACAGCCACAATAGCGCCGGAGCCCTCAATTCTTTCTACCAGCTTCTGCATGGCTATAAGTAAATCTTTGCCCTTGTATTTTTCCAGAAGGTGGGGAAGCACTTCTGTGTCCGTCTCAGAGATAAACCTGTGCCCGCCGGCCTCTAGCTCCTGCTTTATCTCCATATAATTTTCAATAATCCCATTATGCACCACTGTAATTTTGCCCTCGCAATCCTGGTGGGGATGGGCGTTTTCGGCGGAAGGCTCGCCGTGGGTAGCCCACCTGGTATGACCTATGCCGCACTGCCCATGCACCTTCCTGCCCTTCAGCTCAGCCTCAAGTTCCCTTATCTTTCCTGCTGCCTTTACAACCTTCACTGAATAGCCCTTTTTGCTGTGGGATAAAATTGCTATCCCCGCTGAGTCATACCCCCTGTATTCAAGCCTTTTTAGGCCTCTTATTAAAATATCTTTACAATTGGCTTTACCTGTATATGCAACTATCCCGCACATGCAATCCTCCATTCATAGAGAGTCATAGCAAAAGCCGGCTGCCTGCCGCTGTCTTGCCTCATTTATTTATAGTATATGTTTCGCTTGAGTTTGCCTATTAAAAAATTTTTTCTGACAAAGGGAGAAGTCATACATGATAATAGACCAAAATAATCCATATTAAAAGAAATTACCCCCCCTGGGCAAAAATCCCTCTTGTCCCTGGATACAATCACTGTGTGGTCACTGCTCTGGCCGACAACCTCAATATCATTTTCTGATGCCTTAAGATTTGAAGCATCCGCATCCTGGATACCTAAGGCAATTATGGCCTTTTTTGCCCCCTTCCTTACTTCTATTATTTCCGCCTGAAGCTCAAAACAATCCCTGTGCGCCCCGCTTATTGGAAGGTAGTCCAGGGTATCATGGCCCAGCATTATAGCTTCCCCTATCCTTACCTGGTTTATTTCTCCAGGCACCTTGCCCTGCATTATGAGGGGGTAGAGGCTGGAGTTTCCCCCGGAAAGGACAGGGAGCTTTTTGCCTATGGTTTCCTCTGCCTGTACCCTTAATTGCTGCAACGCCGAAAGGCTCCCGCAGCTGGGTTTTTTACTGGATATGCACCGGGCATTTGTGCCCAGCCCTAATATATTTATATTGGCCAGCCCTGCTGCTTTTTTGCAAAAAGGTATAACCTCCGAAGGCAGCAGGCCTTCCCTGCGGTCATCTGTTTCAGCCATCACTATTATATTATGCTTTATGTTTTTTTCTGCACAAATGCGGTTAATCTCTTCTACTACCTCAATCTGTGTATTGAGGCTTGTTTCAGATACCCCCACCGCTTCTTCTGCCTCACTGAGCATGGGGGACCTTAAAAGCATCAGCTGGCCCGGCTTAAAATACTTCCCGAGCTTCTTCAGGTTTTCTACCCTGCTGTCCCCAAAGGCGCCAATGCCTTCCCCGGCAATAGCCCTGGCTACCTCTGTGCTGCCCAAAACACTCTTGGTAACGGCAACGACCGATATACCTTTGCTGGTACACCGGTCGTTTATAATTCTTCCGTTATGGGCTATCCGGTCTAAATATATATTTATCCTGGGAAATTCCACCGCTAAAATTCTATCTCTTGGAGAACTGGGGCTTTTTCCTTGCTTTCTTCAACCCGTACTTCTTTCTTTCCTTTTCCCGTGGATCCCTGGTAAGCATCCCCTCTTTTTTCAGCAGTGCCCTGTATTCTCCATTTATATCGAGCAGTGCCCTGGATATTCCGTGCCTAAGTGCATCTGCCTGGGCGCTAAAGCCCCCGCCCTCTATGCTGGCCAGCACATCATAGGCAGCATCGGTACCGGTGAGCTTAAGCGGCTCTTTGATTATAAGGATATGGCTCTTTAAGGGAAAATATTCTTCAAGGTCCCTGTTATTTACATTAATCTTTCCTTCTCCGGGTATAAGCCTTACCTTGGCTATTGCCCCTTTCCTTCTTCCAGTTGCATAATAACAAACGCTCTCTGTCAACTTCTATTCCTCCTCAAATATCTATTATTTCAGGTTTCTGTGCCTGATGTGGATGATTCTCATCAGCATAAACCTTTAATTTTTTAACAATCTGCCTGCCCAGCCGGTTATGGGGAATCATTCCCCTCACTGCCCTAAAAACTACATCCTCCGGATTTTTTTTCAACTTTTCTTCCAGGCTTTCCGTCTTCAGGTTTCCAACATAACCTGAATGCCGGTAATATTTTTTATCCTTGAGCTTATTTCCGGTTACTCTTATGCCAGCCGCATTTATAACCACCACAAAATCACCGCAGTCAACATTTGGGGTAAAAATAGGCTTGTTTTTGCCCCGCAGTATCTTGGCCGCTTCCGCAGCCAGCCTGCCCAGGGTCTTACCCCTGGCATCAACCAGATACCATTTCTTTTCTATATCTTCTTTTTTTGCATAAAAAGTTTTAGTCCCTAAATCTGTCATAATTTCCTCCAATCCTCAGTAGAAAACTCCGGTAAGGAACAAGCCTTTTGCAGGAGCCGCTTTGCCTGCCATATTCCTATCCTTTGCCTTTAATGCTTTTTCAATGCTTTCCAGGCTCCTTGAGCCCCTGCCCAGCTCCAGTATGCTTCCCACTATAATTCTTACCATATTGTAAAGGAAGGAGCTGGCAGTAATTTTAAAAACCAGCAGCCCCTGGTCCGTTTTCTGGATATCAAAAGCGTATACCTTCCGGACCGTGCTCCCTGTATAACTGCCTCTGTTGCAAAATGCTTCAAAATCCCTGACCCCTACAAACAACCCGGCTGCCGCCCTCATCGCCTCCAAATCCAGTTTCTGGGTTATAAGGATACTGTACTTCCTTAAAAACACACTCTGCACATTATGGTTTACCACGTAATAGCAATACTGCCTTTTTTTAGCGCTCCGGCGGGCATCAAAGCCATCATCTGCCTTGCTGATTTCCTTTACCCCTATATCATCCGGCAGAACACAATTAAGTGACCACTGGAACCGGTACAGGTCCAGCGTCTCCCTAACTTTGAAGCTTATTACCTGCCGCAATGCATGGACCCCAGCATCAGTCCTTCCCGAATAGCTTATGCTGATACGCTGGCCCAGCACCCTGCAAAGAGCTTCTTCAACCTGCCCCTGTATGGTAGGCACACCCTGTGGCTGCAGCTGAAACCCACAGTAATCCGTGCCGTCATATTCAAGCACAGCCATGTAATTTACCATGGTAACCCATATAAACAGTTTTCAAACAAGCTACTCAATCAGTTCCATCAGAACCAGTTGAGCCCCATCTCCCTTTCTTTTCTTGTACTTGATGATCCTGGTAAAACCACTGGAACGTTCATACATCCTGGGAGATACTTCATTAAATAGCCTCTGGACACCTTTGTAATTACCCAGCAGCCTCAGGCAGCGCCTCCTGGCCGCAAGGTCGTCCTTCTTTGCTATGGTTATCAATTTATCTACAAACCCCCTAAGCAGCTTTGCCTTGGGAAGAGTTGTTTTAATCCTTCCATGCTCAAAAAGTGACATAGCCATATTAGCCATCATAGCCTTCTGGTGGCTGCTGTCTGAGCCAAATCTCGGTCCTTTTTTTGGTATTACCATAATCTATCTCTCCTGCTTCTACTATTTTTTCTTAAAAGATAACCCTAATTCCTTAACCTTATCTTTTACTTCCTGTATAGACTTCTGCCCAAAATTCCTGATATCCAGCAGTTCATCCTCTGTATAGTTGAGCAGTTTCTCCACAGTATCAATGCCTTCTCTCTTCAAGCAATTATATGCCCTGACTGAAAGCTCCAGCTCCTCTACTGAAGGGTAGTTGGGCTTTTCTTCTTCTTCCTTTACCTCTTCAAATATAGGGTCATCCTTATTATTATTATCAGAAAGGTCTATAAGCAAAGCCATATAATCGCTTACGATCTTAGATGCCTGGCTTAATGCATCCTGGGGCTTTACGCTCCCGTTTGTAGTTATATCCACTATAAGCCTGTCAAAGTTGGTCATCTGGCCAACCCTTGTGTTTTCAACCTTAAAAGATACCTTCTTCATTGGAGAAAATATGGTATCCACAGGTATAACCCCGATAGGATCTCCTTCAACAGAGTTTTCAGCTGCCGTCTTGTAGCCCTTGCCTTTCTCCAGAATTAAATCTGCCGAAATTTCTCCATCCTTGGTAAGGGTGACAAGATGGGTATCAGGATTTATAATCTCCACCTCAGAGCTAAGCTTTATATCCGAAGCCTTAACCTGTGCCGGCCCTTTTTTCTGAAGTCTTATCTTTACCGGTTCCTCTGAATCCATTTTGAAAACCACAGCCTTAAGATTGGCAGTAAATTCAAGCATGTCCTCTTTCATCCCCTTCAGGGTAGAAAATTCATGCTTCACATTATCAATTTTTATCCTGGTTACCGCTGCCCCCTCAATGGATGAAAGCAAAACCCTCCTTATGGAGTTTCCCAGGGTATGCCCGAAACCTCTTTCCAGAGGCTCTATGACAAACTCTCCGTTATAATCATCTGTATGTTTAACACTAACATTTGGTTTGTGTATTTTTAACAATTTAAATCTACCTCCCAAGCTAAAATATTCTATTTAGAATATAGCTCTACTATTATACGTTCATTTATGGGAACCTGAATTTGTTCCCTTTCCGGTACCTTTAGAATCTTCCCCTTTAATTTGTTCAGGTCAACCTCCAGCCATTCAGGTGGGGTCAGGCTTGCTGCACTCTCTTTGGCTTCAAGCACTGGAACTATATCCTGGCTGACGGGCGCTATGGTAATCTCCTGGTTTTCCTTCAACTGGTAGGACGGTATGTCTACAATTTTTCCGTCCACCATCACATGCCCATGTCCAACCAGCTGCTTTGCCTGTTCCCTCGAAGAAGCAAAGCCCATGAGATAAATTACATTATCCAGCCTTGTTTCCAACAGCTGAAGAAGTAGTTCACCAGTTATTCCCTTCTTCTTTACTGCCTTCTCGTAATAGTTTCTAAACTGCCTTTCCCTGAGCCCGTAATACCTTTTTGCTTTCTGCTTCTCCCTCAGCTGCAGATAGTATTCGGATTCTATGACCCTCCTTTTAGCCCTCTGCCCAGGCACATAGGGTTTCCTTTCCATAGAGCATTTATCAGTGAAACATCTCTGGCCTTTTAGAAATAATTTCTGTTTTTCCCTCCTGCATAACCTGCAGGATGATTCCTTAATCTTAGTCATATTTTTGTAACTCCTTTTTATCTAATTCTAGACTCTTCTTCTCTTTGGCAACCTGCACCCGTTATGGGGCACAGGAGTTACATCAGAAATTGCCCCAATTTCAATCCCCGCAGCCTGTATCGACCTTACTGCGGTCTCCCTGCCGGAGCCTACCCCTTTTACTCTAACATCCACCTTGCTTATGCCATGCTCCTGTGCAGCCTTGGCTACCTCGGTAGCAGTAATCTGGGCAGCAAAAGGAGTGCTTTTCCTGGAGCCCTTAAACCCCATTCCGCCCGAGCTGCCCCAGGCTATAGTGTTGCCATTCTGGTCGGTGATATTAACTATGGTATTATTGAAAGTTGACTGGACATGGGCAATACCATAAGCAATATTTTTTCGTTCTTTTTTCTTTAATCTTCTTCTGGCACTCTTCTTAGCCAATATATTTACCTCCTAATTAACCTGTTTTTTGTTTCTTCCTGATACCTACGCCTCTCTTCCTGCCCTTCCTTGTCCTGGCGTTGGTATGGGTCCTCTGTCCCCGAACAGGGAGACCCCTCTTGTGCCTTATGCCTTTATATGAATTAATCTCAATGAGCCTCTTTATGTTCTGGGTTACCTCTCTCCTTAGGTCGCCTTCAACCTTCAAATGGGTATCAATATACTCCCTTATCTTGGCAATTTCATTCTCACTTAAATCTTTTGCCTTCAAGGTTTTATCAATTTTAAGGTCATCCAGAATTTTAACAGCTTTCGATCTTCCAATACCAAAAATATAGGTTAATGCTATGCTGATATGCTTATCCCTGGGGATATCCACCCCTGCTATTCTAGCCAATTTATAACCTCCTTAACCCTGTCTCTGTTTATGTCGAGGGTTTTTGCATATAACCATTACCTTACCCTCTCTTTTTATTATTCTGCAGTCATTGCACATCTTCTTAACAGACGGTTTTACCTTCATTTTACAACCTCTTTTTATCCAAACTTATTTTTTTCTGTATGTTATCCTGCCCCTGGTCAGGTCATACGGAGAAATCTCCACCCTTACCCTGTCTCCGGGCAGAATCTTTATATAATGCATCCTCATCTTGCCGGATATATGGGCAAGTATTTTGTGTCCATTATCCAGCTCTACCCTAAACATGGCATTAGGCAAAGCCTCCAGTATTGTCCCTTCAGCCTCAATTACTCCTTCTTTTTTACTAATTTTATCCCCCTCTTTTTAACTTAGAGCGCAAATATGTAGGTTATCAAAAATTTAAGCCAATGTCTATAACTTTTTTAGCACTCCCTGGTAAGCGCCACAGGGTCTCCCCCAGTTATGGCCACCATATCTTCAAAATGACAGGAAACGCCATTATCCTTAGTTACCACCGTCCACCCGTCTTCAAGAATCTTTACACCGCTTGAACCCGCATTAAGCATAGGCTCAATGGCAAATACCATTCCCTCTTTCAGCACCGGGCCCTGTCCCGGCGGACCGTAATTCAGTATCTGGGGGTCTTCATGCATATCCCTTCCGATACCGTGCCCCACAAAGTCCCTGACCACTGAAAATCCATCCCTTTTTGCCCTTTCCTCTATGCTGTGGGAAAGGTCAGATAACCTTCCGCCTGCCTTGCACCAGGTTATGCTTATGTCAAGCGCTTCTTTGGTGGCCACCCACAGCTTGTAGGTATCCGGCGGTACTTCTCCCACCAAAAAACTCCGGGCTGCATCCCCGAAAAAGCCATCAAGCTTAACCCCCACATCTATGGATACCAGGTCCCCTTCTTTTACCTTTCTTTTTGAAGGTATGCCGTGTACCACTTCCTGGTTTACCGAAACACAGATACTGCTGGGAAAAGGTTTTTTGCTTATTCTCCCCTTATACCCCTTAAAAGCAGGAAGGGCTTTCCTTTTGCGGATTATTTCCTCTGCAACCCCGTTAAGGTATTCTGTGGTTATGCCTGGCTTTAATATGCCCTCAATTTTTGAAAGAACTTCGGCCACAATAACTGCGGCCCTCTTCATCTGCTTAATTTCATCCGCAGACTTGCAAATTATCATAGGTGTCCAAGTACCCTTTCAGTAACTTTCCCCTGGGAAGCAGAGCCGTCTATCTCTACCAGCAACCCCTTCCTGCGGTAATAATCAATCAATGGTCTGGTCTCTTCCCTGTACACTTCCAGCCTTTTTTTTATGACTGAAATATCATCATCGTCCCTTTTAACCATTTCCTTTCCGCAGTGGGGACAAACATTCTTCTGCCCCGAGTCTGTCCCGGTAACTTTCTTGCATGAAGGGCAAATTCTCCTGGAAGAAAGCCTCCTGATAACTTCTTCTTTGTCCACTGAAATATTTACCACCTTGTCCACCGAATAACCCATCTGGTCAAACATCTTTTCCAGCATCCTGGCCTGGGTAATATTCCGAGGAAAGCCGTCTAGGAGGAAACCGTCTTCTGCTTTCTTTCCCTGTATTTCCTTCCTTATGATCTCGATAATCAAATCATCGGGAACCAGCTTGCCGTCATTTACATATTTTTCGGCTTTTTTGCCCAGCTCTGTCTTTTGTTTTATCTCTTTCCGCAATATATCCCCGGTGGAAATATGGGGGATTTTAAACTTTTCAGATAATTTTTTTGCCTGGGTCCCCTTGCCTGCTCCGGGAGCACCCAAAAGTATCACTATCATTTCAGGAACCCCTCATAATCTCTCATGGTCAGCTGTGACTCCAGCTGCCTCATGGTATCCAGGGAAACACCAACAGCAATAATTATGGAGGTTCCCCCGAACCTAAAGGGAAGCTGCATGTAGTTTATAAGGATCTCCGGCAAAAGGGCAACGATGGCCAAAAACACAGCACCGGGAAGGGTTATCCTATTCAGTATATTGGTAAGATAATCAGCCGTATTACTTCCTGGCCTGATACCAGGAATAAAACCGCCGTATTTTCTCAGGTTATCTGCCGTATCCAGCGGATTGAAGGTGATGGCGGTATAAAAATAAGCAAAGAATATAATCAGAACTGTATAGGTAACAGCGTAAATAGGATTTATGGCCCCTTCCATGGTAGGGCTCAGGGCATCAGCAAAAGACTGTATTGTCCTGTTGGGCACAAACTGGGCTATAGTGGCCGGAAACAGGAGCACAGATATTGCAAATATGATGGGCATAACCCCTGACTGGTTTACCTTAAGCGGTATATAAGTGCTCTGCCCTCCAAAAACCTTCCTTCCCACAACCCTCTTGGCATACTGCACCGGTATTCTTCGCTCTCCCTGCTGTATCATTATGATAGCCATGATCACAGCCACAGAGATAAGGAGAAATGCAAATACATACAGCAGGTTGGTGCCCCTAAGCCTGAACATAGTAATAAACTGTCCGGGCAGCCTGGAAACAATGGACGCAAATATAATAAGGGAAATGCCGTTTCCAATCCCGTGTACGTTTATCAGCTCGCCCAGCCACATGATTATAGTCGTGCCGGCGGTAAGGGTTAAAACTATTAAGCTAACCGTCATAAAATTAAAATTAGGTATGGCGCCAAAACCCCGGAAGAAAAAAACCATGGCTACAGACTGTACCAGTGCAAGGCCGGCAGTCATATATCTTGCAATCTGG
Source organism: Actinomycetota bacterium (assembly GCA_051744345.1). Taxonomy (GTDB): domain Bacteria; phylum Actinomycetota; class Humimicrobiia; order Humimicrobiales; family Humimicrobiaceae; genus Halolacustris. The sequence continues at coordinate 1,713 of JBNJCW010000046.1, read as the reverse complement.
TTAATCTTTCTCCTTCCAACTTCCCCCTGCTTGGATAAAGCCTCCAGTTTGGGGATTACCACCTGCAGGAGCTGCATTATAATGGTAGCGGTAATATAGGGCATGATACCCAAAGAAAATACCGCGAACCTTCCCAGGGCACCCCCTGAAAACAGGTCCATCATTCCCATAACCCCGGTTTCAACCTGTTCAGTTATAACCGTAGGATCAACACCGGGAACGGTAATGGTTGCTCCAAAACTGTAAACGGCAAGTATTCCTAAGGTGAAAAGAATCTTGTTCCGTATTTCCTGAATCTTGAAGGCGGTTAAAATTGCCCGAAACATTCTATATTACCTCCGCCTTACCGCCTGCTTTTTCTATCTTTTCTCTGGCTTGTTTACTGAACGAGTTAGCCTTTACGGTAAGTTTTTTGGTAAGCTCTCCATCACCCAGTATCTTTAAAAGCCTGCTTCTCTTAATCAACAGTCCTGCCTGACTGAGTTTCTCGTAATCCACAACTTCATCGTGGACAAACTTTTCAAGGTCAGCAACATTAAGGACATTGTATAATTTTTTCCTGGTATTTTTAAAACCCTTAAGATGAGGAATCCTCCTCTGGAGAGGCATCTGCCCGCCTTCAAAACCTATCCTGGTTTTTCCTCCCGATCTTGCCAGCTGGCCCTTGGTTCCCCTTCCGGAAGTGGTGCCATGGCCTGACCCGTCTCCCCTGCCTATCCTTTTTTTACGCTTTATCGAACCTTTTGGTGCTTTTATATCACAAAGTTTCACTGTAATTTCCTCCAAATCCCTTATTTTCCTCTAATTTTTTTTATCTGTTCAGGAGTCATGAGTGACTTCAGCCCGCTTACAGTAGCATTAACTATGCTCAAGGCATTGGGGCTGCCCAGGGATTTGGTAAGTATATTCCTTACCCCGGCAAGCTCCATGATTGCCCTTACCGGACCGCCGGCAATTACGCCGGTACCTTCTGATGCCGGTTTCATAAAAACATGTCCGGCCCCATAACGGCCGTTAATTTCATAAGGTATGGTCCCATCAATTAAAGGCACCTCAAACATATTCTTCTTGGCATTGTTAATACCCTTCTGTATAGCTGTAGCTACTTCATTGGCCTTTCCATAACCAACTCCTACCCTGCCGCTCGTATCTCCTACAGCCACCAGGGCACTGAAGCTAAACCTTCTACCGCCTTTTACTACCTTGGCAACCCTATTTATTTTTATTACTTTCTCATTTAATTCATTTGTATTGGAATTATCAGGCACTAACTTTCCTCCTTATATATACAGTTAAAATTTCAATCCGCCTTTTCTGGCACCATCAGCAAATGCTTTTACCCTGCCGTGATACTTGAATTTATTCTTATCAAAAACTACTTCCTCGATTTTCTTCTTTTTAGCCAGCTGGGCAATTTTCTCCCCTGTCCTGAAACTTATATCTTTCTTGCCCTTATCCTCAGGTTTTTTTTCAATAACCTGGCTGGAAACACCAACCAGAGCATTGCCGCTTAAATTATCAATAATCTGACCATAAATATGCTTATTGCTTCTGTATACGCACAGCCTCAGCCGGTCTGATTTTTTCTGTACCTTATGCTTTGCCCTTAATTTTCTCTTTAAACCGCTGTCTTTTCTCTCTTCCTTAGTCCTCATAGCATCTCCTTAAACTTTATTTGCCGGTACCGGCCGTAATAGCAGCTTTACCAACTTT
>JBNJCW010000045.1:0-16962 GCA_051744345.1 Actinomycetota bacterium | reverse complement strand
TAATGTTGAACCTGTGAAGGCAGAGGATATTCGTGGCGGTCAAGAATTCCAATGAAGTATCATTTATCGTGTCTACTTGAGTCAAGCGGATACCCCCATCTGTTTAATTTGCAAGGTGGGACCATAGAGTCTGGAATAATAAATCATGTTACGGCAGCTCGTATTTATACCCAACATGCAAATAGATCACAACTAATTTTTTCGGCCCCGTCAATTCCATAGGCTTTTGTTTCGGTTTAATATTTAAAAACTCTGTCAGTGAATACAATTCTATATAAATCGCTAAGGAACAACATAATTTTTATTTGATTGCTGCTAACTTAGAAATATGGTATTAATGGGAAAAAGAGGAAGGAGGAAAATTATGTTTGCCAGGATTAGTACTCTTGGAGGAAATCATGTTAAAGAGGTAGTAAAGTTTTTTAAAGAAGCCAATCCTCCGGGTCTTGAGGGTATGAAAGGCGGTTATGTCTTAGCCAAAGAAAATGAGAAGGTTATTACTATTACCCTATGGGAATCCCGGGAAGCAGTAGAAGCCAGTTTACCGGCAGCAAAGAAAATTCTTGAAGAAGCATCTCACATCACAGGTGTAGCTCCAAAAATAGAAATTTATGAAGTTGCTATGGAAATCTAAAATATTCAAAAATATAGGCTAATCGAAACAACTTTTTTGGTTAGCCTATTTATTATGAAATACCCTGAATCCCATTACTTTTCCCTTAGCTATTCAGGTTATATAGGGATAGCAATTTTTCCAGTATGTACTCATGCCATTACTTGTAATCTTAGCCCCGGAAAGTACCTGGATAAAAATAAGAATTAAGGCTAATATATCTATTCCCGAACCTACGGAATTTAGAAGTATTAAAGATATCATAAGTGTATTTAAAAGACCTAATAATCCTAATACTGTCGGCAGTATTATTGAAATAGTAATAAATGGTGAAATAGTGATAATAATATATCTTGTTTTAGCCAATCTCCTCTGTATAAACATATCCCCCAAAGGGGACAATTCCAATAAATGTTTTATCGGATGTACTAAAATTGGGAATAAAGACCAGATGCATGATTTCATGGATTATCAGTAATAATAATATGCCCAATATATAAAATAAATTAAACTCAATTCTTATATTTCCGGTAGGTATATTTATTCCATAATCGGCCAAAGAAATGTCTTTAAACATTTTTATAATACCCCATGTAATAAAAGTACATAATACCATTAGGGGAATTGACAGCAGCATAGCAATGACGGTGTTTTTAGGCTCTTTTAACGATATCCACCCATTGTTTAAGCAAAGATAGATGTTTCGGCTGTACTTTTCTTGGCAGCCTGCTTATTATTCTCATAATCAAATAATACCATTCCTTTTATTTTACTGAAATTTAAATTCTACTGAATAATTTATTAATTCGGGCTATATGTAACTGAAAAGATATAAGGAATTTATCTCAACCTGTTTTGTAAATGAGGTCCGCTGCTCCGTGGTTATCGCTTAAATTGCAGGGTTTCTGGATAGCAGCTGGAAGTATGCCGTTAAGACAATTTAAGGTTTTGATGCCGTCCAATACAGATTACCTATTTTTTTAAATTTATTATATAATTGATATTGATTATCATTATAAATTAGTAACAATATTTATATTATCTCCATAAGTATTATGGAAAGATATTTGGAATTTAGGGAAGGAACCTGAATGAGCCCAAAAATTTTTCAATTTGATGATTATTCCCCTGCAGATATGGAAAAAAGAGTTGAGGCTGCCAGCAAGAATAAAGCAAGGCTTAATTTTCTAAGCCTCTCAATGCTTACAGTCTTGGCCGGGAGTTTTATAGCTCTGGGAGCTGTATTTTATACAATAACTACTTTTGATTCTAATTTAAGTATGGGACTTACAAGACTTATTGGCGGCCTTACATTTTCCCTTGGCCTTATCCTCGTAATTATTGCAGGCGCAGAACTTTTTACCGGTAATAACTTAATTATGATGGGGCTAGCTTCTGGAGTTGTAACTTATAAGCAAGTGTTAAAAAACTGGTCAGTTGCCTATATAGGGAATTTTTTGGGTTCTATCGTTGTAGTATACCTAATGTATTTTACAAACTTATGGCAGGCAAAAGACAATTTACTTGGAGCAAATGCAGTTATAGTTGCTGCCAATAAGGTAAACCTAACATTTGCTGAAGGACTTACCAGAGGAATCCTTTGTAATGCACTCGTGTGTCTGGCTGTCTGGCTTTGCTTTAGTGCGAGAACAGTTGTTAGTAAAATTGCCGCAATTATCTTCCCCATCACTGCTTTCGTGGCAATAGGATTTGAGCACAGCATCGCAAATATGTATTTTATTCCAATGGGAATGCTTTTAAAAAATAATCCTGGTGTTTTATCAGCGTTATTAGAAGCAAGCCCCGGCATAGATCTATCTAATTTAAATTTATTGGGATTCCTTGGAAATTTACTTTCTGTAACTATAGGTAATATTATCGGAGGAGCAGTTATGGTAGGGGTTGTATACTGGATAATCATTGTCTTGCCTATAAAAATTAATAAACAGGCCAAGATTTTCAAAGCCTAGAACAAAAACAATTGATTGGTTTTAAAAGGAGGATTTTATAAAAATGCTTAAAAGATTAATTCCCAATTTGATGGTTGAAGATGTAAACAAAACAGTAGAATTTTATCAGGAAACACTCGGCTGTTTCGATCTTGTTTTAACAGATCCCGAAAAAGGAAAGTTTGATTGGGCAATGATGAACTGCGAAGATGTTGAAATCATGTTTCAATCAAGGGAAACCCTTTCTGAAAAGGTGCCTGAATTCAAAGATATAAAAATGGGAGGCCCGGCTATTATATATATCGAAGTCGAAGATGTTGAAGGATTGTATAATTGGCTAACCGGCAAGGTAGAAATAATAAAAGAACTACATGACACACCGTGGGGCAGGAAGGAATTTTTCATAAGGGACTGTAACGGCTATACTCTCGTATTTGCACAGTAATTCATGTCAAAAGAGAGCATAAATATAATTGATATAGAGCTATCCAATTATATAAACAGAGCATATGGTAATCTATCTTCCGTAAGCATAAATTACAATTTCTGTCTGTTTTTTTCCGCCCCCAGGTCTATTATCAATATATACCTGGACTAATTTTTCATTAACAACATTTAACTTTCTGGTTAAAACAAGTTTGCATGTCCGGATATTGTACAGTCCGTGCCTGTTTGTCTTATCTCTGTCTCGCCGGCAGAGGAGCCGCACATCTCTTGCATACTTTCGCCGGGCTGCCGGCAGTGAGAAAGCCTGGTGTGTAAATTTTTTCCCTTAAGCAGAGAATATCTTTTTTTTATAACCACCTTCCTGCACAAAATTGTTAAACTCTTTTCTCAAATATGATAATTCAGGTAACAAGGTATCAAGCTTTAAGAGGAACGGGCTTTAAAAAATCCAACAGATGACCTGTAACTTGATTGAAAGGCGGTTGGCGCTCTTCCGGCTGTATAGGGCTAAAAACCACTATTGTCATATATCCCTTTAAGATATAATCAAAACCTCTCTTATGTGCGGATGCTATTTCAAATCTTTGTTAGAAATATCCTGCTTGAAAAAAATCTCCCCCTATAAGCCTTCGGAATGGACATCAGCAGTCTGGAAGTGTGCTTTGAAGCTGGCCGCCTATACCTAAAGCTGCCCCGCCGAATAGAAGCTCTTACGTTTATATACTTTATGTTATTAATCTTAAATGTCCTATGCACAAGCTTGAGTTTGGCTAAGGCTAAAAGAGCCGCCGGCCGGCTGCCGTTTTATTCCGAAAATAGAAAATGCAGATACCAGGACGGCAAAATAACGGATCTATTCTCAAACCTAAGAGGCCACAGGCTGTTTTATAGCAGTAAAGGAATTAAATGCTTCTTTGACTCTATACCTGGGTTTCAAGAACAGGTTCTTGATTTATTGGATGTATCCAAAGATAATTACACAGGTTAAGCCAAGCGAAGATACTTAGAAATTTGCAATTTTTACTTGCGGGAAATAGTCTATAGATTAATAGCAACTTTTAATTTATGCGGGGGATAAAATGGCGACCAAAGAAATTATTGCTTCAAATATTGAAAATTCGTTTAGAAAACAGGTTCAACTGGATAAAAAAGTGAAAAATGCTTATCTTCTTATTGATTCTGAAAAGCTTGGAATCCATCTGAATATTGCTGAAGGAAAAACAGGAGAAATAGAAGCAAATCCGCAACAACCGAACTACATGGCAAGTGTTGGCAAATTATTTACATCTACAGTCATAAGCATTTTATATGAAGAAGAAAAATTAGATTTCAATGATAAAATTAGCAAATATCTAGATAAAGATTTATTAAATAATCTGCATGTTTATAAAGGAGTAGATTATACAAATCAAATAGAGATTAGGCATTTATTAAATCAGACGTCCGGGCTGTATGACGTCTTTTGGCCTTTAATGGATAAAATATTAAAAAATCCAGAATTAAAAATTACTCCCAGGGAAGCAATTATCTGGGGGAAAGAAAATTTAAAACCACGCTTTCAGCCAGGCAAAAAACATTATTATACCGACACCAACTACTATTTGCTAGGTTTAATCATTGAGAACATAACCCAGAAACCATTTCATGACGCACTTCATCATTATATTTTTAAACCACTAAACATGCAGAATTCATATATGATGGGTTTTTCAGAACCTGCCGAGAAACCGGAATTCCCCCTGGCCGGTTTTTATATTAACGGCGTAGATGTTTCGAAAATTCAAGGTATAGCCGGTATAGATTATGCTGGAGGTGGTGTCGTTGCAACACTTGATGATTACTTAAAATTCATGAAGGCTCTGGTTGACTGTAAAATAGTCAAAGAAGAAACTTTGCAACTTATGATATCAGATGACTATAGGTCATACCCAAACATCCGGTACGGATACGCAATATGGAAGGTTGTAACAGTTCCGATAATAATGCCCGAAACATTCAATTGCTGGGGCTGCGTTGGGGTAACAGGAGCTTTCATGTTTTATCACCCAAAAACTGAATCTTATATTATTGGAAATTTCAATGATTTATCCTACAGATCAAAAGCATTAAGATTTATGCTTTCTAAAATTATAAAACAATTATTAAAGTTATAAATGATAATCGGTTAAATTACACTATCAATGCATCTCGGCTTCGCATTTTCCGAAAGCCGGCCTGTAGAAATTGAACTGCACATTCGGATGATCCGCTAAAAGGGACATGGGAACCGAAGAGTCTGGAATTTTCTTCGAAATCATCAACGATGTAAGCCTGTTTCCAAATGGATTATCATGGGATCCTGCAAGCCATATTGATACTTTCCCGGATTTCCAGGTTTCAACAGGGCCTACGGTTATAGCCTGAGAAGGGATGTTGGATACAACCCCTCCTCCGGATGTACGTGCATTCTGTATAATGGTCATTGGATGGAGGTCAACCACTCTTGTCCCGAGCTTTCTGTACTCTTCAGGGCTTGGAGGTTCATCACTGTATTTTCCTTGTCTTTTTACCGGGTCATTGAATGCCCAATGCTTTACTTCCCCCTGGCCTCCCTGCATTATAAGGCATTTAGCCCTGTCATAGGATTTAGAATATTCTTCAATATTGTCTGCCCTTAGGAAATGGATATTTTCTTCGGGCATTTTCAGTTCTTTTTTTATCCTGTTAAAACATAAGTCAAGATCAGCTTTGGCAAAACTAAGGGGGTTTGTTACCGGTACTTCCTTCCCATCCACATACCATTCATCCATTGCCCAGAAGTGGGCATTCTTTAAGTCTATTTCCAATTCATTTACCAGCCTTGCTACCAGAGGCAGCTGTTCTGTAGGCCCTATAGGCCCGCAAATGCCTGCAGGCTCGCTGTCGGTTGCCTTTCTCCAACAATAGATATACTCCAGGGCTTCCGCCAGGTAGAAGTCCTCCAATGTGTCATAAAATTTTATCTTAAACCCCGGCCTCTGGAGTCTATCTATATCTCTTTCGGTCAGCCTGGCTGCTTCATCCAGTATATCTGGATGAAGTGTTGTATGGTCCCACCAATCAGGAGCCACCTTGCTTATATTTCTCATAGCTTACCTTTCCTGTCCATTATTTTATTTTAACCACCCTTACAGCTGGCACTTTAAAAGTTCCTTCTATTTTAAAAAAAGTTTTCCCCTTGCCGATTATGTTATGCCGGCCGATATTTAAATATTTATTGAAAAATAGTTTACTAAAGTGTTCAGAAAAGTACAATGTTGATGCAAAATATGATACCCCATTAACGGTGGAGTTTGGTAACAGCCTTCTATCGTAAAAACATTTCCTGTATATCAGAAAAAATGTTTGCAAAAAACCATTCACCGTATTATTATAGACCATATGGTCTATAAACCATCCGGTCTACTAGGGGAGAATATGGAAGACAAAGATTTTAAGAACAAAGATAATTTAATACAGGCAGCCATACGCCATTTCAGCAGGTACAGCTACTCCCAGGCTTCCCTGAACAGCATTATAAAGGAAGCAGGCGTAAGCAAAGGCTCATTCTATTTTCATTTTAAAGACAAGCAATCCCTCTACCTGCATATATTTCAGATGGTAGCACAAAAAAAACTGCAGTATTTTAACCGCCACCTCAAAGAGGAGGATTTTAAGGGAAAGGATATCTTTGAAATACTGAAAATCCAATCCAAAACTGGCTTCAGGTTTGCGGCAGCCTATCCCCAATTTTATAAGCTGGGCATTAAATTTTTCATGGAAAAGGACAGCCAGATCTATCATCTGGTCAAGGACAGCTTTTCCGGAAACTACCAGGATTTCTTTCTGCCCCAAATCAGGCAAGCCATAGAAGATGGCCAGCTGAGGGATGATTTTGACCCTGACTTCATAACCAGGCTCCTTATTTACCTGCTCAGCAACTTTGATGCCATATTTTCGGTAGAAGACTACTTCAATGACCTGGACGGGTTAATGGAACTGTTTGACCGGTATATTGATTTTATAAAATACGGCCTGGCAAAAAGAGAGGAAAAGGATAAAAATGATTGAGGTAAAAAACCTTATCCATAATTACGGCAATGGCAAAAATGCAGTGGATGATATTTCCTTTGGAATAGGCAAGGGTGAGATCTTCGGTTTCCTGGGCCCCAGCGGGGCGGGCAAAACCACTGTACAGAACCTGATGATTGGCCTCCTTTCCGTGCAAAAGGGCCAGATACTCTATGAGGGTAATCCGGTTAACAGGATGAGGTCTGATTTCTTTAACCGCATCGGGGTATCCTTTGAAGACCCGACAATCTACCTGAAACTGACCGGTTATGAAAACCTCAGGTATTATGCCGGGCTTTTTTCGGTACCCACCGCGGAACCCTTAAGGCTGCTGGAAATGGTGGATTTAGGCAGAGCTGCGAACAACAGGTCAGCCACTTATTCAAAAGGCATGAAACAGAGGCTGGTATTTGCAAGGTCCCTCATAAATGACCCGGATATACTTTTTCTGGATGAGCCCACTGCAGGGCTGGACCCTAACCTGGCCAAGAAAATAAAAGAAATAATATTTGCCCAGAAAAGCAAAGGCAAGACCATATTTTTAACCACCCATAACATGTATATAGCTGAAGAATTATGCGACCGGGTAGCCTTCATAGATGACGGCAGGCTTCTGGTTACAGACTCTCCCAAAAACCTCAAACTGGCCCATGGAGAAAAATCTGTAAAAATTGAGTACAGGGAAGGCCAAAAATTGACAAGCGACATACTTTTTTTAGACCGGGAAAAGGACATAGGAAGGTTGAACCAGATAGTAAATAACAAGAAGGTCCAGACAATCCACTCCCGGGAGGCAACCCTGGAGCAGATATTTATTAAGCTGACCGGCAGAGAGCTGGTATAGTTATGAAAAAATTTTCTAACCTGTTTTCCCAGGACTTTAAAATTATAATAAGGAGCGGTTTCCATTATGCGGTTATAGCCCTGGCTGTGCTTTTTATAGCCGCCACCAATTTTGCACTGCCCGAGAGCCTGGATATAACTCCGCCCGAGCTTTTCCTGGATGATACCGAAGGCAGGATCTTTGAAAAACCTATGCTGGATCTGGGTTTTGAGAATAATTTCTTTACCAGCTACCATGAATTTGAGCAAGAACTTCATCAGAGCAGGGAAGGGATGGGGATAATTGCCGCCGGCAGCCCGGAAAATATAAGTTTTGAAATAATCAGCAGCTCTGCTTTGGGGCATAAAACATTAAATATAGTCCAGGCTACGCTACAATATATTACGGATCTGGTTACCCAAAAAGATACAGGCAGCCCCATAAAGATTGAATATTTAAGGGACAGGACCAAGCCCATGCCTTTCAATATCAGTTTCATACCCATATTCATAACCTTTGAAGTAGTGATGCTGGGGTTTATACTCATAGCGGTTTTAATCTTTCAGGAAAAAGGGGAAGGGAGCATAAGAGCCTACCGGGTAAGCGCAGGAGGTGTCCATGAGTATATACTTTCCAAAGCAATAATTATAAGCCTGTTAGGGCTTGCCTACGGGCTGGTATGCACCCTGCTTACCGCGGGCTTGGGCATAAATTATTTTTGGCTGGCGGCAATTGTAATGCTTGCCGGCCTGCTTATGACCTTTTTCGGCTTGTTTATGAGTGTATTTTTCAAAAACATATCTGAATTTTTAATAGTCTCGGTAACGGTTATGGTGCTGGTTCAGCTGCCGGTAATATCCTATTTTAACCCCTCTTTTATCCCTGCATTCATAAGGTGGCTGCCCTCCTACCCTGTACTTTTTGGCATAAGGGAAATTATATATCCCAGCGGCAAGGCCGGATTCCTTTTGCCCCTGTTTGCAATCCTGGGCATAGAGGCCCTGGCTGCATATATAGGCTGTTACTGGGCAGTTAAAATAAGATTAATGAAGGCGGGCAGGAAAATATGATTAAAAGGATTACCAGCTTCATTTTAAAGGATATAGCCTCTGCCGGCAGGGATAATATCATACTTTACATGCTGCTTGCACCCATACTAATTGCTGTTGTAATGGCTCTTGTTATCCCTTCTGCAGATACCAGCCCGGTAACCTTTGCGGTTGACAGCAATATAGATAAAACTATTGTCACCAATATTGAAGATTACGGGAAAATTGAGACCTTTGCCAGCAGGCAGCAGGTCGCAGCCAGGGTAGGCGGCCATGATGACGCTGTGGGAATAACAGAAGAAAACGGCCATACGGTAATAATCCTTGAAGGAAATGAAAGGGAGGAAATTGCCGAAATTGCATATATGGTGATATGGGATATAACCAGGGAAGGCGCCCCCGCAGATTTCAGCTACACTAATCTGGGGGATAACCGTTCCCTTTTAAAAGAATATACAGCCATAATACTGATACTGATGGTAATCCTGGTAGCCGGTATGGTGATGGGTTTTAATATAATTGATGAAAAAGAAAGCGGAGCAATAAGGGCCATTGCCATAACTCCTCTGAGGCTGTGGCAATACCTTGCAGCAAGGGGAATTCTTGTGCTTGGATTCAGTCTACTGCTGACCGCAATTACCAGCCTGATACTATTAGGTGCCGGTTTTAGCTTTTTAAAACTTATGGCTGGCACAATATTTTCCAGCGGAATGGGAATACTCCTGGGACTGGTAATCGGCGGAGCAGCAGATAATCAGATAAAAGGGATTGCCCTAATTAAAGTAACTGCATTCCCTTTTACCATTATACCGGTAGCCGCAATATTCATTCCTGAGAGGTTTGAACCCTTCCTGTACCCCTTCCCCAATTACTGGATATACAGGGTATTTAAAAATGTTTTTATAACCAACCAGAATACCGCCGATTTCTGGCTGGCCTGCATGCTGGCTTTTCTAATAACTGTTATCCTTCTGGTTATTTCTGTTGTCTCATTTAAAAAGAAAATGAAATTGAGATAGGAGGTCCTTTATGCCGTGGTGGGCATGGCTGTTGATTATTATAGCAGCTCTGGCTGTAATTGTTCCTATCAAGGTTGTGGTTTTAAAAAAGATGCTGGGCAAAAAGGCTTTTAGAGAACAGGAATCCAAAGAAGATTTCTAACCCTTTATTTTTTCGGGCCGTAGCCGGGTTTTTTATATAGGGTCTCTTTTTTGGCTTCAATATCAGGGTAATAGACCTCATCAAACCACTTATCCTGGGGAACTTCCTCTATGGCAATAGAGACAGCGTCCGCGGTGCACCCAACTGCTTCCTTGATGCCATTTAAAATAATTTTGCTGAGCTTTGTTTTTTCCTGTTCTGTCCTTCCCGGCCACAGTTTTATGATTACATGGGGCATACCTTTTACCTCCTAAAATTTAAATTTCTTCTTTTCAAATACTTTTAGCGCTGCATCCACCACCGCAGGTTCATAAAGCCTGCCGCTGTTTTTATTTATCTCTTCCAATGCCATTGCAACCCCAGGGGCAGGACTATAGGGCCGGTGGGAGCTCATAGCCCTCCACCGCATCAGCTACCCGCCAAAATCTTTGCCTCCATCATTATATTACCGTAATTAAATAGTTCAAATATATAATAATTATTTTATAATTTAAGCTAAAACAAAATTGAAATCAGGGCTTAATGCCTAAACAGGATAGAAGTTATTCAATACAGGCAGGGGTTAAGAAACTGCAGAGGAGGCAGTGCAAAATTTCTGCATGATAGCTATTATGCTCCGGACAGAATTTCAATTGCCATAAGCACCCGTGAAAGTCATGACTCCATTTTCAAAAACTATATCATCGGCTGTACCCTCCTGCCGGTCCTTTCCATTGCTTCTAAGGAGATATTTATCTCCATCTGAATCATAAACATAAGGCGTATTCCAAAAATCAGCTTCAGGAGCCTGGGCGCCAAAATAATTATTAATATCATGGGGGAAATTTTCCTGGGATGGATAAACACTGTAATCATTCCTGTACATCTCTATAGCTATGACTATGCTCTTCATTTCACTTTTAGTGGATGCTTCCCTTGCCCTTTCCCTGAATATAAGATAGGCTGGTACGGATATTCCTATCAACACTGCTACTATCAGTACCACCACCATGAGCTCGACCAGGGTAAAGCCCCTGTTTTGCTTAATCCGCCTGTCCGCATCAGTTTTTGATGTTTTTAAGAATATGCCCATCTTTGCCTTTCAGATATTTTTTATTATTTCCCCCCGGGATTTTTATTTATAACCAGCCAGTAATTGCAGAGCTTTTTAACAGTATCTATAAAATGATCAAAATTTACTGGTTTCTGGACATAGCTGTTAGCACCAAGCCTGTAGCAGGCTGTTATGTCTGCGGGTTGGTCAGAAGATGTAAAAATTACCACCGGCAGCAGCCTGGTTTCCTCCTTTGACCTTATTTTTTCCAGGATTTCGAATCCGTCGATTTCGGGCAGTTTAAGGTCCAGGAGTATAAGGTCGGGGGTAAAATCCCTTTCCTGGCCCTGGCTCTCTCCCCGCATGTTCAGATAATTCATGGCCTGCCTGCCGCTGTAGGCGTAAAGAACATAGTCCAGGGATATGCTGCTTTTCTTAAAAGCCCTGATGGTCAACCTGGCGTCATCTGCATCATCCTCTATGAGCAGAATGGTTTTCTTGTTCACCTTCTCCTCCCAGTGTAAAAAAAATTGTCATTGCCCTGTTTATCTCGCCTACAGCCCAAACCTTCCCGCCATGCAGTTTCACTATTTTACGAACTGTAGCCAGCCCTATACCGCTTCCCTTTATAGTATCATCTATATGAAACTTGCGGAAAGGTTCAAATATCTTTTCGGCGTATTCCATGCTTATGCCTATGCCGTTATCCTTCAAACTGAATACTTTCCGGCCGTTGCTTTTGCCTGCTGTAAGCTCTATTCTGGCATTCTTTTTATTTGCAGTAAACTTGATTGAATTTTCAATCAGGTTCCTTAACAGAATCTCTACCAGATTTTTATCTGCCTCTATTTCAATATCCGGCTTTACCCTGAACTCAATGGTCCTGTTGGGCTCCTCTGAAGATAAGCAGTCAAAAACCTTTTGGGCAAGCTGGCTTAAGTTAAACCTGTTCTTTTTGACATCTTTTGTGGATATATGGGAAAGCTTGAGTATATCATTTATAAGGTTTTCCATTTTTCTTGCAGAAGCCCGGATCCTTGAAATATAGCCTATTGCCTCCGTATCTAAAACTTTTGAGTAATCCTCAGCAAGTGCATGGCTGTAGTCGTCTATGCTCCGCAGCGGGCCCCTCAAATCATGTGATACGGTATAGGCAAAGGATTCAAGTTCGTTGTTCAGCATTTGAAGTTTTGCTGTTTTTTTCTGCAAAAGTTCTCTGTTTCTGCTCAGCCTTCCAAACAGTATATCATAAGGCCTCCTTATTCCTGATTCTACTATGGCTTTGTATATAAGGTAGAATGATATTATCTTAAAAACATGGCCTAACAGGTTAAAAAATCCGTAAACATCAACATAAAGTGTGAAAAATACCTCCCCTATTGCAGTGATGGAAATGGAGGAAACCAAAAGGTAGAACATTTTTTTGTCAAATTCTTTCCTTAGCCTGTATATAAATATTATGGAAGCGGCAAGCAGCGCTACAATCAGGTACTCCGAATAGATTTTAAAAGGGGTTAATCCTACCCCTTCTATATAGCACCGCGGAAATATCCTCCAGTAAAATATCGATAAAAACAAGAAAGCGCTAATAGCCGAATAAATTAATAACTGCAAATGGTAATTGACCTTCCTCCTTACAAATACCGGTGCAATCAGCAGGGCGGTTGCCTCAATAAACCGTGCAGAAATCCACAGCTGTGTAGAAACATTGGCGCCATTTCCAACAACTATGCCCATACCTTTATAGGCCAGGGTGTGGACAAGGTCAATAGACCCGATAAAAAGATAAGCCACCCCGATGAATATAAGGTAGTGGTTGTCAATAAACCTGGCTGAATTCCATGTAATGATAAATATGATAAAAGCAATCACTATACTGTAAATCTCAGCCAGGGTATGGAATAAAAGGTAATTGTAGGCAGAAGAAACAACAAGGGCGGCAAGGGAGGTACTTAATACGATTATGCCGTATATCCCCTTATGGATGTTTATCTTTATTTTCATGGCATCTTCTGGCAATTTTAAAAATAACCGTACCCCCGCCGGTATACCGGCAAGGGTCCAGGCATTGCACATAAGAGGCTTCGGCATCTTCGGAAGAGGCCAGCCCCAAATGTTTGGGGTTAATCCCCCTGCTTAAAGCTACATAATAGGGAAGGATAGAGGACAGGGAATGCATGCAGATATCCCTGGGGCTTTTCAGCCTGTACCCATCCTCTATTATGAATTGGTCTCCCCGCTTATAGACTGGGCATACACCTTTTATTTCCGCTACTTCTACTATAAGCCTCATATCTTTATGGTTTAATACCATTATTATATTATAGAATGTTTTAATTTTTTTGTAATCAGGAATTTAAAATTATTAATTAATACTATTTATCAGTATTAATTTTTTTTATCATATATTATAAGCAGCAGCAGGAGCAATACGGTTGAGGCCATAAATATGGACGCAAGGAAAAATGAAAGAAACATGCTTGATTTTACGGCCAGGCTGACCAGGTAGGGTGTAAGGGCTTTGGCCGCACTGGAAGCAGCAAAGATAATGGTGAGTATCACCCCTTTTCCTCGGTCAAACATCTCGCTCCCAGTAGCAAGCAGCAGGGGAAACATCCCTGAATAACCCAAGCCGGCAAGGCCCATGAAAAGGAATATAAGGTTTTTCTGGGTAAAAAATAGCATGGATGAAATTGAAACCATACCAACTATGGATATAAAAAACATTATCTTGTAGCTGTCAAACTTGCCGGTTACAGCACTTATAATCATCCTCCCCCCTATTACAGCAAACCAGAAAACGGTAACTGCCAACCCTGCGCCCTGAGGGCTGAAAAACCTTTCTGCCCTCAAGTAAGTGGGAGCCCAGGTAAATACTACCGCTTCAGAAATACAGTAGGTAAGCACCAGCAAAACTATTATGGTATAACTGAAATTGTCCTTTTTGTTTTTAAAAATCTCCCTGGCATAGGTAGCTTCACCCTTTTCCTGCTTGCTGTTATTGTTTTTGGGTTCAAGCAGGATAAATAATATGATAACCAGGATAACCAGGGGGATCATCAGCAGGTAAATATACCTCCAGTTGTAGCCCCGCCCTACAATAGCGGTTGAAATCAATGGCCCTGCTGCAGCGCCAAGGGGATAAAAACTTATGGCCAGATTGGCCAGCCTGGCTTTATCCCTGATTCTGCTTTCCATAAGGTTTTTATTTGCCTGCAGGTATACTACACCCAGCAGGTATCCGCTGATGACATACACTATATACAGTATCAGCAGGGTATTGATAAAAAAAAGCCATATGCTCAAGGCGCCCAGTAACAGGAAAGAGCCTACCATGATTTTTAAGTTACTGAACCGCCTGTTATATAAAAATGCGGTAAGCCTTCCGGCAATGCCTCCAATGGTAAACAAGGTAAAAACATAATTTATATCCTGGGGAGTTGCTCCCATTGACCGGCTTATATCTATAAGTATAGAGGTTGGGGCAAGCATGAAAACTGCAAAAACAAATATGGATAAGAAATTTGGAGACTGCCATAAGTACTGTTTAAGGCTATCTTTCAATTGATTACTCCCCTTTTATAAACCAGGCACAGAACCTTTTAAATAATTAAAGGCACCCTTTTAAGATGCCTTTAATAAGCTAAATTTTATTTGTAACCTGAAATTAGCTAACCTTTTCCTTGAGGCTTTTGCCAGGGGTAAATTTTGGAACTTTTCTGGCCGGAATTTCAATTTTTTCACCGGTCTGTGGATTTTGTCCGGTTCTTGCTTTCCTGTTGGAAATCTGGAATGTGCCAAAGCCTACCAGAGATACCTTGTCTCCATTAACCAGGGCATCGGTGATGGCACCCACGGTAGCATCGACTACGCTGCCTACATCCTTTTTGGTCAAGCCGGTCTTTTCCTGTACTGCTTCTACTAGTTCTGATTTGGTCATCTGTATACCTCCCTCTTCTCCTTTGTTGCTTTTGAAATTCTTGAACAATTCTTCATATACCTGTATCCTGTAGATAATTACAGGGTTAGCTATTAACATTATACATATTTATATTTATTTTGTAATTCTTTTTTGGGGATAAAAATAAAATGGTAAAGAATACGCCCGGTATTTTGGAAGCTGCAGGAGGGATTCTGCGGGATACCGCATTGAATATGGCCTCAACCAGCCAATACGGTTTCAAATACAGCCCACTGCAGGTTGGCGATAAATATGCTGCGGCTGTACACCGGTAACGGCTGCCGGTCTTCTGGAGCAGGGAGATAGACAGGAAGATCTTTTGTTTCCACCGGCTGCAAGGTTTGCCTTCTTGCTTATTTGAACAGATTATTATTTTTTTATATAAGCCCGGATCTCTGCAGCAGCCGGTCGAGGGGCTTTGCATTTAATTATTTAACAGCATGCAATACGGAAAGGGAAAACAATGGAAGATGTACTCCGTTTCAGCAAAGAAGACCTGATAGAATATACAATAAAATTTATGGACAAACTGGGAGTGCCCGAAGAAGATGCCAGGATTGTGGGAGATGTTTTGATTTCAGCTGACCTAAGGGGGGTTAGTTCCCATGGCCTTATAAGGCTTAGTTCCTATTACGGAAACAGATTATTAAAAAAATATATGGATCCCCGAACTCCCTGGAAAATGGTGAGAGAAACTGATACCACCGCATTGGTTGACGGAGGCAATGGAGTAGGGCAGGTTGTCGGTTACCATTCGATGAAAAAATGTATTGAGAAAGCCAAGAAATCCCATATCGCGGTAGTCACCGCAAGGCACAGCAACCACTATGGAATAGCCGGATACTATGCCATGATGGCCCTGGAACATGGGATGATTGGGATAAGCCTTACCAATTCCCAGCCTCTGGTAGCTCCAACTTACGGCAGGACAGCAGTTTTTGGAACCAACCCTATTGCTGTAGCTGCGCCTTCAGACAAACAATACCCCTTTGTCCTGGATATGGCTACCAGTACCGTACCCATTGGCAAGGTAAAGGTTTATGAGAAAAAAGGAGAAAAGATACCCCTGGGATGGGGCATCGATGATGACGGCAACCTTACCGATGACCCCAAAAATGTCCAGAGCGGAGGCCCTGGGGCGGTTACTCCCCTGGGAGCCAGCGATATCATGAGAAGTTACAAGGGTTATGGCCTGGCAATTATGGTGGACATACTCTGCGGGGCTCTTTCAGGAGGTTCAAACCTTACCGATATAGGCTTTCCCCATGAGCCCAGGGAATCGGATGTAAGCCATTTTTTCATGGCCGTAGACATAGAGGCATTCAGGCCGCTGGTTGATTTTAAAAAGCAGATAGATAAACTGGTAGGAGATTTAAAAGCCTCTCCCAAGGCCAAGGGAAAAGACAGGATTTATGTTGCTGGAGAGAAAGAATTTGAAAATGAGGATTATAACCGCAAACACGGAATACCACTTTTAGTAAATGTGGTAAAGGATCTAAAGCAAAATGGCCGGAAGGTAGGGGTGCCTTTTAATGCAGAACCAATTTCCTGACCGCTTCGGTTAGGTTAACAGCAGCAGCCCTGGTGTTTTTTAAAGTATGCCACAGCTCTTTTGCCCGGGACGGCCTGGTAACATATTTTATAAGCCCCAGGCTGCCTATAAATTTTTTGCCCCTGGAAAAGTCAGCCATAAAGGGAGGCAGGTCCTGTTCTGCAGTATCTGATACAGCCCTGATTACCATAAAGGGAATATTCTGGACTGCTGCTTGCCTGCAGATATAATAGCTTTCCATATCCACAGCCTGAACCCCAAAATTTTTATGAAGCTCAGCCTTCATTTCCCTGCTGTCCGCCAGCA